>JBCCZX010000129.1:0-9680 GCA_039186735.1 Verrucomicrobiota bacterium
GAACATGGGTAGAGGAGTTTCTTATTCGACTAAAATAGGTAAGGGTTGTGGCTGGATTCTTTGTGTTCTCTATCGCGCGGAGACGCAAAGGCGCGGAGCTTGGGTTTTTGGGTTTTGGCGGGATTCTTTGTTGTTCACCACAGAGCCGCAGAGTTCGGGGAGGAAACGCAGAGGTTCCGGTTGCAGTGGGGGTTGGATTTTTGAGGTGCCTGTTTTGGGGGGGTGGGAGGCGAGAGGGGAGGGTTTTGGGGATGTGGGTAGATAGGGTGGACTTGTTTTTGTGGTGGGTGGGGCGGGGTTTTTTTGAGTGGTTTCGTCGAAACTGATTTGCCCGCTTGGGTTGTTGGTTACGCGTGTTCTAGTAGAATGGTGGTGACGGCGTGGTCATCCTGGAGGGTGTCGGAGATGACGACGATGGGTGTTCCCGGTGGGATGTCGCGGCGTTGGCGGAGGGTTTCGATGCCTTTGGCGATGGTTTGGCGGGGGCTGCGTTCGAATTCGAGGAGGAAGGAGCGAACGCCGCGGGAGAGGGAGAGGTGGCGACGGTTTTGTTCTTCCGGGGTGAAGGCGTAGATGGGTGAGCGGGGGCGAAGGAGGGAGGTGTGGTTGGCGGTGGTGCCGGAACGGGTGAAGACGGCGAGGCAGGCGCCGGGGAGGGAGTCGGCGAGCTGGATGGCGGCGCGAATGGCTTTTTGTTTTTCGGTGTTGAGGCGAGCGTCGAGTGCGAAGCCGAGGCCGCCGGAGCGTTCGATGCGGCGGGAGACACGGTCGAGGATTTCGACGCAGGCGGCGGGGTATTTGCCGATGGAGGTTTCGCCGGAGACCATGAGGGCGTCGGCTTCTTCGAAGACGGCGTTGGAGACGTCGGTGACTTCGGCGCGAGTGGGGGTGGGGTTTTCGATCATGGATTCGAGCATGTGGGTGGCGACGATGACGCGTTTGCCGTGTTCGAGGCAGCGTTTGACGATGCGGCGTTGGATGATGGGGAGTTCCTCGATGTGGACTTCGATGCCAAGGTCTCCGCGGGCGACCATGATCATGTCGGAGGCGGCGATGATGCTGTCGAGGTTGCGCATGGCTTCCTGGTCTTCGAGTTTGGAGATGATTTGAGCGTTGCCGCCGAGGTCTTGCATGGCGGCGCGGAGTTCGCGGACGTGGCCGGCGTCGCGGACGAAGGAGCCGGCGATGAAGTCGGCGCCACATTCGACGGCGAGAGCGAGGTCCTTGTGATCTTTTTCGGTGAGGGCAGGAAGGTTGAGGCGGGTGCCGGGGAGGTTGATGTGGCGGCGGGAGCCGAGTTCACCAGGGGTGTGGTTGACGGCGACGAGGTTGGTGTCGGTGATGGATTCGACTTCCATGAGGAGGGTGCCGTTGTCGACGATGAGTTTTTTTCCGACGGAGACGTCGTTGAGGATGCCGGGGTAGTTGACGGTGGTGGAGATGGGGAGGGTGGGCTGGGTGTCCTCGATGCGGAATTCGACTCGGTCGCCTTTGTTGAGGTCGTAGGCTTGGTCGAGGGTGCCGGTGCGGATGGAGGGGCCGGTGAGGTCGAAGAGGACGCCGACGGGGTATTCGTATTCGGCGGAGAGTCGGCGGATGGTGGCGACGGTTTGGCGGGCAACGTCGTGTTTGGCATGGGACATGTTGATGCGAAAGCATTCGGCTCCGGCATCGATGAGAGCGCGGATGCCTTCTTCGGAGTCGGAAGCGGGTCCGAGGGTGGAGAGGAGGCGGGTGCGGCGCATGATTCTCGGCATGGGGGGAGTCAAGCAGGAGGCAGGCCGCGTGTGGAGGGGGAAATGGGTGCGCAAAGGGGTGGCAGATTCGCATTGCCAAGGGGTTGGAGGCTGGGTAGGGTCCGCGCCCCAATTCGAGGACAGGTGCCAGAGTGGTCGAATGGGCTCGCCTGGAAAGCGGGTGTGGCGGCAACGTCACCGTGGGTTCGAATCCCACCCTGTCCGCCAGATGCTTGGAACTTTGCGATTCACGCAAAACTCCCCTGCATCCGGAGACGCAGAGGAGTTTTGCATTGCCTTTCGGGCGAGTTGGAGGGCCCAAGACCAATTCGACGCTCCAACGAAATCTGTTAGTCTTTCCAGGCTTGGATGAGGGCGAGGGTTTCGATGGCGGTGGCGGGAAGGGATTGAGACTCGGAGGGGTCTGCTTGTTCAGCGGGGTAGAGAGCGAGGTTATTGGTGGTGAAGTCGAGGACGATGCGGCGCTGGGTTGTTTTGGCGATTTCTTGGTCGAGGGTGGACTTGTCAGAAAGGGTGGTGACGAAGGAGTTGTCGAGGAGGGTGCGGAGCTCGTTCCATTGAGGGCTTTCGGTGCCGAGGACGAGGATGCGGAGGGTTTCGGCTTGGTTTTCATTCCCGCCGCGGAGGGCGGTGTTGTCGGGGGTTTTGGAGTTGGGTTGGAGGGCGATGATGCCGATAGCGAGAAGGACGATGGCGGAGGCCGCGTAGGCGGCGGCGGGGCGGCGGAGGAATTCGGAGAGGCGGGTGATGAGCGAGGGGGATTTTTCGGTTTCCATGGCGGGAATCCGGTCCCGGAGGGACGGGGGGAGGGGGAGTTCCTCGCCTTGGCGCGGCTTGGGCAGGCTCTTGGAGAGGACTGCGATCAAGTCGCGATGTTTGTCTTGGTGGCTCATGTCTTTGTTGGGTTAACCGGAAGAATTGGGGGTGATTTTCAGATTTCTAAAGCTTTTGCTAATTTGGTGAGGGCTTGGTCGAGGGCTTCGTTGAGGCGGCGGCGGCGGGTGGAGACGGAGTCGCTGGCAGTGACGCCGAGTTGGGCGAGGACGCGGGGTTTTTCGATGAGTTCGCCCATGGTGGAGGATTCGGCGACGTGGATGGTGAAGATGAGTTGCCATTCGAATTTGGTGAGGACGTTGTGGCAGTCGCGGTAGATTTCTTCGAAGCTGAGGGAGTCGGAGAGGCCCGGGTGACTGGCTTTGGTGTCGGCGAATTGGCGGCTGGACTGGGCGGCTTCCTGGAGGCCTTCGACGCTGTCTTGGGTGTTGGGTTGGTTTTTTTTGGTGTTGCGGTTGCGGACCCAGTCGATGGCGCGGAATTGGATCATGCGGACGAAGAGAGGGATGATTTCTTCGAAGACGAGAAGGGCGGAGATGGGTGGCTTTTTGCCTGATTTTTCTCGGATGAGTTCGCTGAAGGTTTCGGAGTAGACGTCGTCGCTGTCAGGGTGGGTGATGCCTTTTTTCTGGAGTTCGCGGAGGCCGAAGGGGGTGAGGAAATCGAGGAGCTTGGACCATTCGGGGTGGTTGAAGGTGTTCGATTTGTCTTGGGATTGGAGGTGGTCGAGATTGAGATTTTGGTCGTAACGGGAGTCGTTTGGGTCGTGGTGGCAGTTGGGGTTGTTTTCGGTGCGGCGGTCGTGGGCGACGGTTGATTTCGATTGGGAGGAGGTGGAGTCGAGGAGTTCAGCGACGAAGGAGGCTTCGGAATCGAAGGCCGAGGCGTCGTCGAGGGCCGCGTTCATGAGGGACTCGGCGAGGGAGGAGGCGCGTTCGGGGGGGAGGAGAACGCCTTCGACAGGGCGGGTAGCCTTGGCGAGGCAGGCTTGCCAGCACTTTTCGAAGGCCTTGCGGCTCAGAGGCGTCGTCATTCGCTGGTGGGGAGGTTAGAAAATCGGGGGAGTGGCTTCAAGAGAAAGGCTTGGCGTGAATTTGGGCTGTTTTTTGAATTCGGTGGGGGATGTTTTTCGGTTATCGGTTTAATGAGAGTGAAGGGTGTTGGTTGGTTGCTGATTGGGATGGCTCCTCTCGTGGGGGCGCAGGGGTTTTGCCCGGATCATCCGGAGGCGCCGCAGTTGGTGGATGCGAACGGATTGGCGAGCAGTGGGACGGCAGCTTGTTCGCGGGTGCCGAATGGGAGCGGGGGATTCACGACGACGATTGATGTGTTTTCGGATTCGATTATTTCTTGGGAGAGTTTGGATAGTGAGGCGAATGACGAGTTGGTGTTCAATCATGTGAATGGAGGTGGTTCAGTTTTGAATGTTGGGCGGGGGGGGACATCGTTTGCGCGGGGTTCGGTGATGAGTGACGGGCGTTTGGGGATGGTGAATCCGGGTGGGAATTTGAATGTTTTCGGGGCGATTGAGGCGGAGGAGGTTTATTTGGCGACGCAGAGTTTGGATTCGGCGAATCAGGCGAGTTGGTTGGCGGGGCAGCCGGTTATTTTTGGGGACGAGGGGGTCTCTGCGGGGGCGTTGGTGCGATTCCGAGGAGCGATTACGGCGAATTCGGGGGATGTGGTTTTGACGGGATCGGAGGTGCGGGTGACGGGTGGTTCAGGAAGTCCGGTCACGGCATTGGAGGGGGCGGTCGTGATGGCGGCTGGGAATGAAGTGGTGGTGGAACCGAGTGTGGGGCAGCGGGTCACTTCGGTGAAGTCGGTGGGGAGGTCATCTTCGATCAGTAACAACACGGATGTGTTTGGGGAGTCGATTAGTCTGAAGGCAGTGGATGATTTGGAGGCGGGCACGAGTGCGGAGCTGAATACGACGATCCCGAACGGGAAGATTTTTTTGGAGGTGAATGATTCGTTTGATGAGATTCGTTACAACACGAATTTGTTGAACGGGGTGGTGTGTTTGAATGGGGTGTTAGAAGAAGTGATTTTGTTTGATCCAAGTGATCCGCGAAATCCCAATAGCCGGAGTGCGACCTTGTCCCGCTTTCCGAGTTTGGAGAAGAAGGAGAAGAGGCAGCGGGTGGTGGTGGATCATGTGCCTTCGCTGTCGACGCCGCGCGTGCAAGAGGAGGGCAAGCGCAAGCCGGTTGAGCAGGCGAGGGAAGGGCAGTCGCGGAAGAGTTTGTATCGGGGGGTGGGTTTTTTTGGAATCAGGGGGGCGGTGCGAGGGGGTTCTGAGAGTAGATGAGGAAAGAGCCGAACTGGGCGAGGCGGTCTTCGAAGAGTTTGGCTGAGGTTTTTTTGAGGAAGGATTTTTGGGTGTTGGCGAGGGATGCGGCGGGGTTTTGATTCGAGGCGTATTGCTGGTAAAACTGATGCATGAATTCGGGGGTTGCGGAGTCGGAGATGGGCCAGAGAGTGGCGAGCTGGTTTTGAGCGCCGGCGAGTGCGAAGGCGCGGCGGAGGCCGACGAGACCTTCGCCGGAGACGCGGAATCCTTGTGCGGTGTTGCAAGCGGAGAGGGTGACGAGGTGGGTTTTTGAGAAGTCGGAGGCGGCGATTTCTTCGGCAAACCAGAGGTCGTCCTTGTTTGTTGCGGTATGGTGTCCGGGTTTGGAGAGGACGAGGCAGGAGCTGAAGAGGTGTTCGCGGAGGGAGTCGGATTCGAGTTCTGAGAAGTAGCCATGGCCGATCCAATGGAGGACGTGGGGAGGTTTTGAGGGGAGGTTTGCCTCGGAAGCACGCCAGATGAGATTGGGGAAGAGCCGGTTGATGAGTTTGCGTTCGGCATCGGCGCCATGAAGGGAGGGGAGGTTGTGGAGAAATTGTTCGAGGTGAGGGGAGGGTGTGGCGAGGGGTTTGGGGGGATGTTGTTGAGGGATGCCGACGAGGGTCCAGTTTGAGGGGTCTTGAGGGAGTCTGGGAGGTGGGTTGTTGATGCGAGGGTGGACGACGTAGTTGAGGGTTTGGAAGCGTTGGAGGAGGAGGTTTTGATCGGTTTCGCAGAGAATGGCGAAGGGGGTTTGGTGGAGTTGTCCATCGGGGCAGAGGAGAAGATGTTCGGTGGCTGGGGGAATGGAGTTGGCAAGGGGGGACCAGAGGTTTTTGTGGAGGAGAGTGAGGATTTGGGAGGGTCGGACGAGAGGTGCCTGGGCTTCGGGATTGAGGGAGGAACGGAGTTGATCCTGGAGAGAGCCGTAGAGGGTCTTGAGGTAGGCCAGGAGGGCGGTTTCGGAGATGAGGTTGGGATGCCAAGAGGGGGTGGAACCGGATTGATAGATGAGGGCACCGTAGGTTGTGGTGGGCGATTTTTCTTCGGTTGTGGTGAGGTAGCGGACGAAGTCGACAAGGACGGTCTTGGCGGGGAGTGCGTCTGCGATCTCTTTTGGTGAGATGGATTTGGGGAGGGTTGGGGAGAGTTCTTGTTGGAGTGTGTTGAGCTGGTCGCGGAGGACTTGGTTGCCGGGTTGGAGGAGGAGGGTGTTTTGGATTTGGGATGCTTTGCGTGCGGTTTTGGGGGATTGGGAGCGAGTGAGGAGGAGGGAGTCGAAGATGAGGGCTTTCGTGTTGAGGGAGTAGTGGGCGATGGTTTCGGGAGAGGTGGCTTTGGCGATGAGGGGTGTGGAGGCGTGAAAGAAGTAGGAGAGTTTTTCGACTTCGCTGCCTTGTCGGGCAATTTTGCGGGTGAGTTGGCGGTGAAGATCGAGGGTTTGATTGGCTTGTGAGGGTGAGGTCCGGGAACGGGAGAGGTTGTTGAGAAGACGGAGACGTTCAGCGCGGAGGGAGGGCAGGCTAACGGGGCCTACCGTTTCGTGGAGGCGTTTGATGAGGGTGTCGAAGAGTCTGTCTGCTTCGTCGAATTGTTCGAGTTGGTGGAGGGATTCGGCGAGACTTGTTTGGAGGATGGGTAGAAGGGGCGAGTTTGTGCCAGAGCGCTTTTCGAAGAAAGGGAGGAGGTCGAGGAGGAGGGTGCGAGCTTGTTGGGGTTCGCCGAGGTCGAGAAGAACGGAGGCGGCATTGTTGCTGAGTTCGGCTAGAGTGAGGAGGTGGGCAGGGTTTTCAATAGAGAGAAGCTGGCGTGCTTTTTCGAGTTCGGTAAGGGCTTTTTCGGGGTGTTGTTGTTCGAGGAATAAGTCGGCGATTTCGGCGTGAATGATGGCGCGGTCTTCGGGTTTGGCAGCGTATTGAAGGGCGAGTTGAAATTGGGTGAGGGATTCCTGGTGGCGTTGAGCGACGTGCAGGTAGCGACCGTAGTTGATGCGACGGAAGGTGGTGATTTCTGAGGCTGGGTCAGTCGTATTTGACAGGTTGGTGTGAAAGAGGTGACCGGCTTCGTGGATTTCCCCTTGAAGGATTTTCAGGAGTCCGAGGTGGTCGCGGCTGACCGCTTGCCAGTGGGGGTCTCCGTCGCGGGCGGTGATGGCGTTGAGGAAGGCAGATTCGGCTTTGGGATAGTTTCCGGAGTGTTGGTGGGCTTTTCCGAGGGCGTCCCAGGCGTCGCCAAGCCAGTCGGTTTTGGAGAGGAGTTCGCACGCTTCGGTGAGGGGAAGGAGGGCTTCCTTGGATTGCCCGTTTCGATCCAGGACCATCCCTTTGGTGAGGAGGGCTTGTCCGAGGGCGAGGCGTTTAGCGGCTGAAGGTGCCTTGGAGAGATTTGCTCGTTTTTCGGCGATGAGAGGGGTGAGGCGTTCGAGGGCGGCCGGGTAATTTTTTTGGGCAATGAGATCGTCGACGCTGAATTCGGTGACCGAAGAGATGGCCAGAATTAGTGCGATGAGAGAGTCGATCATGGAGTGATTTCGAAGCGGTAGAAGTCTTTGTCGTTTACCAATTCGGTGTCGGCGGAAATGCGGAATTGGTTGTCGATGGGAGTGCCGAGTGAGGGAGTTTCGGCGATGGTGCTCCAGGCGCTTACGGAACCGAGGTCGATGCTGGAGACAAATGCGTAGGTGGAGGCGTCGCGAAGAGTTGTCTTGCTAGCGGGGTTGTAGAGGTAGTCAGCGAGGTCAATGGCGAGTTCGCGGTGGTCAATGTCGCTGCCGGGACCGATAGAGATGAGGCTGCCAATGAGGTCTTTTTTTAGTGGGCTGGAGCCGCGGTAGTATTCCCAGCGGTTCAAGATGTTATCGCCGTCGTCGTCATCGGTCGGAGTGCCGGAGAGCGAGAACCAAGTTGCAAAATCGGAGTAGTCCATGGCGAAATCGGAGGCGGAGGGAGCTACTTGGACGAGTGATCTTGCGCCGTAGACTTTGCTCTTAAGAAGAGCTTCGATGTCGCCGGGTGAGAGGAAGGGATTGGCACTTTTGAGAATGAGGACGGCTCCGGTGGTCATGGCGGCGGAGACACTTGTGCCGTCGGTGGTCGTGGTATCGAGGCGGCTGCCACCGGTTTCGTCGAAGGCTTGGACGTCGCAACCGGGAGCACTGACGTCGACGTCGGCTCCAGTGTTTGACTTGCTGTAGACGGTGAGGTTTTCGTTGAGACCGCCTACACAAATGACGCCGTTGTCGCCTGACATATCGCCGAGGAGGACGCCGCTGGTGGCACCGAAGTCGCTTGGGAGATAGCTGCTGGCGTCGCTGGTGTTGTTGCCCGCTGAAACGACGACTGGGAGGCCTTGTGCGAGGGCTTCGTTGATAGCGGTGGCGAGGGTGTTGGAGTCGCTGACGTTGTAGTTGAGTGAGCTTCCGAGAGAAATGGAGATGGTGCCCGGTTCGAAAGGGTGATTCGCGAGGAGGTCGGCAGCTGCATACCAGATGGCGTCGCCGATGTTGGAGGCGTTGGTGACTTCCGAGCTGGCATCGTCGAAGACGTCATAGATTTCGACGTCGATAGGGGTGTTGACGGCTACTCCGCTGGTGGGGCCTGCGATGAGGCTGAGCATGTGAGAGCCGTGAGTGGTGTAGTGGCTCGTTCCGATAGCGGAGACGTCGGGAAAATAGATGAGATCGCCGATGGAGAGGTCGGTCGAGGTGGTGAAGTAATTGTCGGTGTTTCGGATGGAGGTGTCGATGAGGTAGAGGTGGACTTGACGGTAGGTTGTGGGAGCAGAAAAGGGGGTGTAGGGGGACGTGGCGAGGCCGCTATTAAGTTTAGAAAGGCCCCAAATATCTGTTCCAGAGGTAGCTGACTGGGTGGTGAATTCCATGTCGAATTCGATATTAAAGCCGGAGCCGGGAAGAGAAGTTTGGGCATCGTCGGGAAGATAGGCGGCGATGCGGTAAACACCGAATTGGGGGTAGTTGATGTAGTGGGCTGGTTCACCCTGGGCGTTGCGGATGGCATCTTCAACGAGTTGGAGGTCGCCGGGGGCGGGGGCTCCGTTTTTCCAGACGATGTATCGTTCCTGGTTGGATTCAAATTCAGTGAACGCGAGGATGCCACGCGAATTGGCGTTGGAGGCGATGTTGACATCGTCGAGGATGATGGTTCCGGTGGCACCGGTGAAGGTTCCGCCGAGGAAGGCTTCTTCGGGAGTGGGGAGGGCGACGGAGGAGGATGTGTCCACGGAAGTTCCTTCGGAGGCGCGGAAGTCGAAGATTTGGTCGCTGGCATTGACTTGGGCGAGGCCAAACTTGTCGGTGGCATTGACGAAGTCTGGCCCGACGGCGAAGTCGCCTGAGATGTTGCATGAGATGAAACTGGTGCCGTTGGGGGTGACAGCGAGGTCGCCAACGAGAAAGGTGTCCCCAGAATTCGGACTGCTGGCGATTTCCGTGCCGCCAAGAACGGTGGCTTGTTCATCGAGACGGAAGTGAAAGCCGGTGAGGGGGGTGGTCGTGCTGGAGCTGGGCACTTGGAATGAACCGACGGAGGGGTTGGCTCCGTTCGAGCTGAAGGCGATGCGAACGTCCTGGAAATTTGAGATCTCGATGCCACCGAAGCAGTCGTCGTCGGGGCTACCTGCGGTTTGGTTCCAGAGTTGGATGCCGCCAAAGCGGTCAAAGGCGGCAATGAAGGAGTCTTTGTCTCCCCCGAGGCCAGGAATTACGAAGCTGGATTCGAAATCGATGAGGTGGTCGAGGC
>JBCCZX010000130.1:0-9645 GCA_039186735.1 Verrucomicrobiota bacterium
CTCGAATTCCTCCCCAACCCCGCAAACCTCCCATCCCTCCCCCGGGGCTACAAACACCTCACCTTCCGCCTCGCCAACCACTCCCTCAAATCCGGCTTCCTACGCGTCAAAATCAACGAGTAAATCACCCACTAACGCACACCTCACCCCTCCCTCAGCCAACCCGCAACTTCTTTCGCAAAGTAAGTCAGAATCACATCTGCCCCCGCCCGCTTCATCCCCAACAAACTCTCCATCACAACCGCCTTCCGCTCTAACCAGCCTCCCGCACAAGCCGCCTGAATCATCAAATACTCCCCGCTGACCTGATAAACCGCTACGGGAAGCATCGTATTTTCCCGCACCGCCCGCACCACATCCAGATACGGACCACCCGGCTTCACCATCACCAGATCCGCGCCCTCATTCTCATCGAGGTCCAACTCCCGGATCGCCTCCCGCACATTCCCCGGATCCATCTGATAAGTCTTCTTATCCCCCTCCTTTGGTGCCGAATCCAAGGCCCCGCGAAAGGGCCCGTAAAATGCCGATGCATACTTCGCCGTATAACTACAAATCCCCACCTCCTCAAAACCCTCCCCATCCAACTCCGCTCGTATCGCCCCCACTCGACCGTCCATCATATCACTCGGCGCCACAATGTCCGCACCCGCTTCCGCGTGGCAAAGCGCCTGTTTGCACAACACCTCCACCGTCTCATCGTTCAAAATCACCCCGTCCTCAACCAACCCGTCATGCCCATCCGCACTATAAGGATCCAAGGCCACATCCGTCATCACCACCAACTCCGGATGCGCGGCCTTCAAAGCACGAATCGCCCGCGGCACCAAACCTTCCGGATTGAAACACTCCTCCGCTCCACTCGTCTTCAAATTCTCCTCAATCTTCGGAAACAACACCACCGCTCGCACCCCCAATCCCAAAGCTTCACCCGCCTCCTTCACCAAACCCTCCACTGACCACCTCATACACCCCGGCATCGACTCAATCGCCACATCTCCCTCATCCTCATGAAAGAACAACGGCAACACCAAATCCCCCGCAGCCACCCCATTCTCCCGCACCATCTCCCGAATCCCTGCCGTCCGCCGGTTTCTCCTCGGTCTCGAATCAAGTTCCAACATCCCCGCAACTCTACGACCTTCCCCCTTCAGAGTGAACGCCTATTTTTCTCCCCCCAGAATGCGCTGCCACTCTTCTGACTCCGCCATCTCCTTCAACCGCTCCGCTCGTTCCTTCAAAAAGCGCCTCAAATACGCCGTCAAAAAGAGACTGTTCACAACACGCCCCAAGATCCCATACGGACTCTCGAACTCAAATTCATCCCGCATCAACGTCACCCCCTCATCCTCCTTAAACACATGCCGGTGCCTCATGCTCTTGAAAGCACCCGAGACCATCTCATCCTCAAAAAATCCCGGCCGGTCCATTTGCGTAATCCTCGCTGTCAAATTCTGCCACTCCCCCAAGTGACCACCCTTCCAAGTCACGACCTCACCCGCCTCCAAGAGACCCCCTTCTCTCCCTTCAACCAAAACGTCCCCCGAATCGCCCGCAGACGCCAAATGAGCCTCAACGCTGCGCGCCAAATCAAATACTCTCTCGAGCGGCGCCCGCACCCGAGTCTCAAGCCGAATAATTGGCAAAACCCGCTCGAAATCTCACTTCCGCCGCACCCGCACAGGCACTGGCTTGCGCTCATTCACTCCTGCCAGTTTCGCACCCAAATCAATCCCGCAAATCGCTCCTACGACCGGCGTTCCAAACAAAATCCCCATCACCCCCAGCTGCTCCCAGCCCTCACCCATTCCCACCATCTCCGCGAGGCGAACGAAAATCGGTAGCCCAACGAGCAAAGCCACAAAAAACGAAAGCACCGAAACCGCAAAAGCTGTTCCCGCCACTGCCCACTTCTCCAACTGCGAAGACTGATTCATCGCCACAAACTTAGCCCAAGCCTGCCGGATGCAAATGAGAATCATCCCCGAACTTTGTAATCTTTCCTCAAGCGGGCACCAACTCGTAGCCCTCTTTCCCATCCTTCACCACCCACCCCTTCTCCATCAACAAGTCACGCAACTCATCGGACTTCGCCCAATCCTTCGCCGACCGCGCCGCCCACCGCTCTTCCGCAACCGCTTGAATCTCCTCCGGCACCTCCACCGCGTCCTCAGCCTCAATTTCCGGTAAAACCAGACCCAATGCCGCCAGAACTCCATGCAAACCCAGCCAATCCTCCTTCGTCTTCGCGGTCTTGAGACCCACAAACACTTTCCCCATCGCCAAAGCCGTATTCAGATCATTCTGTAGCCCATCCCAAGCCGGTTCAAAAACTCCAAACCCTCCCAAACCTCGCAACTCCTCGTAGCCGGGAATTTCGACCTCCCCAACCTCCTTCCGCAACTCCGCCTCGCCTTTCGCCAACTTGCCCAACGCCTCCCGCTTGGCATGCAGCGAATCAAAAGTAAAATTCGCCTGCCGCCGATAATACGCCCCCAACAACTCATAACGAACCTCCATCGCTGTGAACCCCCTTTCCAACAAATCCGCCAGAGTATAAACCGTCCCCGCACTCTTCGACATTTTCTTCCCGTCCACCAACAGGTGCGCGCTGTGAAACCAGTGCAAAGCAAAATCCCCACCGCGGGAGCACTTGCTCTGCGCAATCTCATTCTCATGATGAGGAAAGATCAAATCTTCGCCACCACTATGGAGATCAAAGGTCTCCCCCAGATACTCGCAACTCATCGCCGAACACTCGATATGCCAACCCGGCCGACCCGTTCCCCATGGACTCTCCCAGTAATTCTCCCCATCATCGTCCCGCCTACCCTTCCACAAGACAAAATCTGAAAGACTATCTTTCTCGTATTCATCCGCCTGAATCCCCACCCGCTGCTCTTGTGTCCGCCCCAGATCCAGCTCACGCGTATCCAGACGCGAGAGCTTTCCATAATCCTCAAACGAGGAAATCTTGAAATACACCGAACCATCCCCCGGCGCGTAAGCGTGACCCTTGGCCATGAGTTCTTCGATCATCGTGATCTGTTGCGGAATATGCTCCACCGCACTGGGCTCGATGTGTGGCGGCAAGAGGTTCAACGCCGCCGTGTCTTCATGAAACCGCTTCAACCAGTGATCCGTAAAATCCTTCAACCGCTCTCCTGCCGCTTGCGAATCACGAATCGTCTTGTCATCCACATCCGTCACGTTCCGCACATGCAGGGTCTCCACCCCGCCGATCTCCAACACCCGACGAAAGATATCATTCATCACGAAAGTCCGAAAATTCCCAATATGGGCTGGTCCGTAAACCGTTGGTCCGCAGCAATAAAAGCGGAACCGATTCCCGTCCACCGGCACCAAATCCCGCACCTCGCGGGTCATCGAGTCGAACAATCGCACGCCCCCGCCTATTCCAGCAAGGCCTCCGCAGTCAAATCCAGAAACGAACCGGGCACCCCTTTATACTGCACCTTGCCACTCTTATCCAAAACCCATGCCGCAGGATAACTCCGCAACTGATACTCCTTCGCAAGCTCCCCCTTCTCATCCACAAAATTTTTCCAAGTCACCGTACCATCCTTCACCATTTCTCGCAAAGCCCCCACACTCTCATTCGCCACCCCGAGCACCTGCACCCCTTTCACCCCCAGCCGACCTTCGATCTTTTTCAAATAGTTCAAAGTCTCTTCCGCTCCCCGCATCCGCGTATGCCAAAACACCAATACCACCGGCTTTCCACGAAAATCACTCAACCGCATCGCCTCCCCCTTCACATTCCAACCCAATAAATCGGGTGGCGTCATCCCCTTCTCCAGCTCCGTAATCGTCTTCAACAAGCCCTTGGCCACCTCTCCCACCGTCCGCTTCCCCACCCGCGCATCGGCCGACTCAATCACCGCCTTCCGGATCAACTGCAATCGCCTCGCCGCAATCCCGCCCCCCTCACCCATCTCCTCCATCAGCATCGCCAATCCCAAAGCCGCATAACCCTGCACCCGCCGGTTCGGATGACTCCTCTCAACCCTCTCCAAAAACTCCCGCGTCTTCGGCCCCGGATCCAACGTCAAAGCCACCATCAAAGGACCCAACTTGTCACTCTGGAATAAAAACTTGTTCGCCGAATCACGAATCACCCCCAACGGAGTCCTCCCTCCCCGTCCATCGACCGGCTGCATCGAATAAACCGGCGCATAGTCCAACAACCGATACGTATAATCCAGCACCCACTCCTGATCCCACGAACCGTCAATCTCTCGCAACAGCTTCTCTCCAAATTCACGCGCATCCGGCACACTCTCCCACAAAGCCCGCCTCTCTTCCACCGTCCGCGCCCCTTTCACCTGACTCGCCCAAGCTTCCATCCGCGCCTCAAAACCCACCACCACCTGCTCCGCTCCCGGCCGGTCAGCCCATAAAGGCACCACCGCAAAAACCATCAAAAGCACACAACGCATCCCAACCATCATAGCGACTACCCTAGGCTTTCTTGTTCTTCCGGCTCTTGGAAGACTTCGCCTCTTCTTTCTTCGCCTTCTTCTTACTCTTCTCCACCAACTTCTCCAAATCCGGCCACTGCTCCCTCGAGACAATATACCCCACACAGTTGCTCGTCCCACACAAGCAAGGATGATCCTCGTAGCACTCCAAATCAAAACCATAGTCGAAGCTCAACTCCTCCCCCTTCTCAATATCCCTCAACGCATAAATCACAATCCGATCCTCCTTCCCCTCCGTCTCCGTATAAGCCTCGCAATTCGGCTCACACGAGTGGTTGATCAAACGCGCCGTATTCCACTCCACACTCCCGTCCAAGTCCCACTTCTCGTTCAAAGTAAAAATATAAACCGCCGCATCTCCATCCTTCTCCGCCTTCTCCATCTGCGCCCACGCCCGCTTCTCGCTCTCCTCCTTGTCGATCTTCTCACCCACATACTCAATCACCCGCGTCTCTTCCGGAATGTCCCTCGCCGCAAAAACACCCTTACCGTGAATTACCGAATCCCGCGCTACCACCCACTCACTCTCCCCCCTCTTCTTCAACTTCTCCAAACGTCGCTTCTCTGCTGCCGCCTTCTTCAACGAGTTTCGTTTCGTCTTTCCCTTCTTGGCCATGATGTTGTGCAGTCCCGAGTCACCCCATTATCGCAGCTTGCGCGAGGACAATTCAGGTAATCCCAAATCTTCCTCATCCGCAGGCAAACTCGGAAACAAACTCCGCAAATCCTGCACCTTCAACGTCGAACCATTAATAAACGTCCACTCCGCTCCCGCCGCTTTCTTCCGAATCGCCACCTGATAATCACTCACCTCATACTCCATCGGACGTCCCGTCTTCGAATCCACCCCCCGAATCCGCCGCGAAGTCGGCACAAACACCAGCCACTCATCAAACTCCGGTATCTCAAAACCATGAAACGCGGGCTCCGCTTGGAACCCCAACAACTGCACCCCCAACCTCGCCATCTCATCAGGCACACTCTCAATCTTCGCCTTCAAAAGCTCCTCTCCTCCCATTCGCTTCGCCTCCCGCTTCCGCAACCGCGGATACATCCGCTCAAACACAAAACCCACATTCCCCTTGAGCGTTTCATTGCCAAGCGTTTGCACCGCAGACACCGCTTCCGACACCACCGCTTGCGGCACCGGTCGCTTCACCACCATATGACCATCTTCAATCTCAACTTGCGAAAATACGCCCATCGACATCATCAAAAACGTCACTCCCGTCCAACGCATCATCCCGTTCGATAAAACAATTTCACCCTCCCAGTCAAGGATAGGACGTCTCCCCTACCTGATCTTTCCGCATCCACAAATTGGAACGCTTCTTCGCAAACACACACCTCTTCATAGCGAGAGAATTTTTTAAAACTTTGCACTTTGCGACCACCCCTCGATTTGTCACTAACCTTGCCCAATGGCTAGGCAAGCTCTGGGTAAAGGACTCGGCGCCCTCATCAACAAGGGGGCCATCGGGTCGAACGAAAAGAAGCCTGAGGCCAATTTCGCTGTCGTTGAAGGAGACTCCGCGTCCGTCCTCGAAGTCCCCATCGATCAAGTCCGCCCCTCTCCTCTTCAGCCCCGCACACACTTTGTCGAAGGAGAGCTCGACGAACTCGTCGACTCCATCAAACACCACGGCGTCATTCAGCCTCTCATCGTTCGAAAAATCGGCGACGAACTCGAACTCATCGCGGGCGAACGCCGCTGGCGTGCATCCAAACAAGTCGAACTCTCCACCGTCCCCGTCATCGTTCGCGAAGCCTCCGACCGCGAGGTCCTCGAAATGGCGCTCATCGAAAACCTTCAACGCGCCGACCTCAACCCCATCGAAGAAGCCTCCGGCTACGTCCGCCTCGCTCGCGAGTTCGGCATGAAACAAGAGGAAATCGCCAAAACCGTAGGCAAGTCTCGCGCAGCCGTCGCCAACTCCATGCGCCTCCTCGACCTCCACAAAGACGTCCAACCCCTCGTCGCCGCAAGCTCCATCACCGTCGGACACGCCAAAGCCATCCTCTCCCTCAAAGACGGCAAAGCCCAAAAAGTCGCAGCCCAAGAAATCATCCGTCGCCGCCTCACCGTTCGGGCCACCGAAAAACTCATCCAAGACTTCCACCGCGAAACCAAAGGCACCCAACGCAAGACATCACGCCGCGGCCTCGATCCCGAAGTCGAAGCCATCCACCGCGAACTCCAAAACAGGCTCCGCCAACAACTCTCCACCCAAGTTCAAATCTCCCACGGCGCCAAAAAAGGCCGCATCGAAATCGAATACTACGGCCAAGACGACCTCACTCGCATCTTGGACATCCTCGGTGTGACGATTGACTAAATCGCCTTCCCAACCCGATTACTTAAGAAGAGTGAAATTAATGCGAAACCCCCTCTCCGGGGCCTGTTTAGCACTGCTGCTAACCTCCTGCAAAGACAGCCCCCCTCCCTCCCTCCCCTCCGCTCCACATTCAGGCACACCCTACGAACACACCGAACACATCCTCTCCCTCGGACCCCGACCTCCCGCCTCCCCCGGCAGTGCCAAAGTCCGCGCCTACTTCACCAGCACTTTGCGCGCCTCCGGCTGGACCGTCGCCAACCAAACCTTCGATGCCCAAACCCCTCTCGGTATCAAAAAATTCACCAACGTCCTCGCCCGCTTTCCCGCCACTCCAGGCGCCGACCCCTGGAAACAACCCGTCACCGGACTCCTCTGCGCCCACTACGACTCCAAATACGACCCCAAGGGCCGCTTCCTCGGCGCCGACGACGCCGCCTCCGCCTGCGGACTCATCCTCACCCTCGCCGACAAACTCGCCAAAAACAAACCCCACCAAGCCGCCCAACTCGAGCTCATCTTCTTCGACGGCGAAGAAGCCTTCGAACAAGACATGGGACCCAAACCCGGCGGCATCTTCGACGGCATCTATGGCTCCCGCCAATACGCCGCCCGCTGGCGCAACACCTCTAAAAAACCCACCTTCGGCATCCTCCTCGACATGGTAGGCCACCGCGACCTCTCCATCCGGGTTCCCTCCGACTCCCCTCCCCAACTCGTCGCAGTCATGAACCGCGCTGCCCAAAAAACCGGCCACGCACACATCTTCGGCATGGCCGACGGCCAAATCCTCGACGACCACGTCCCCCTCAACCAAGTCGGCATCCCCACCATCGACCTCATTGGCGACTTCCAAAACTCCACCTGGTGGCACACCAATCAAGACAACCTCCAACTCATCTCCCCAGACTCCCTCGCCATCACCCAAGCCGTCGTCGAAGCCATGCTCGACGAACTCCTCAATCCTCCAAATGACGCGCCGCCCGCTCCAACTCAGCCACAAATGCCGCCTCCCAGTCCGACAAACTCTGCCGCGCAGCCCAACCCACCGCCACCGACAAAAGCTCCGGCCCCGGATCAAGACGAACCATCTTAACCCCTCTCCCCACCGCCGCCCCCTCCACCACCAAAGCCACCCCCATTCCCGCCTCAAGCCCCATCCGCAAACTCGCAATCCCATCAAACTCCCCCGCCACCTTCGCATTCGCACCATGCTCCGCGAAATAGCTCGTCACCTGCTCCCAATACCCCGGGTAATCCACCCGCGACAAAAGAATCATCCGCTCCCCATCCAAATCCTGCGGCTTCACCTTCCGCTTCCGTGCCAAACGATGCTCCTCCGGCACCGCAAGCCGGAACTCCCGCTCTCGCAGAGTTCGCCAACGAATCCCCGGCTCCTCCGTCGCCACCTCCACCACTAAATCCAGCGTACCCTCCCTCAACCCCGCACGCATTTCCTCCGTCGAACTATCCCGCAACATCACCTTCACCTGCGGATGAAGCTGACAAAACACCCGCATCGCCCCCTCAATCATCCCCCCCGCCAAACTCGGCGCATACCCCACCCGCAACTCCACCCCCTCAATCTCTCTCCGCATCCGCTCCCGCGCGCCTGCAGCCGCCTTCAACAATCGCCGTCCTTCTCGCAAAACCACCCCGCCCTCCTTCGTCAACTTCAACTTCCGCCCACCCCGCTCGAACCACTCCCAACCCAACTCATCCTCCACCACCCGCACCTGTCTTCCCAAGGCTGGCTGCGTCAACCCCAATCGACGCCCCGCCTCCGACAAAGTCCCCCGCTCTGCCACCTCCACAAAATAGCGCAACTTCCTCAAATCCAACTCCTCACCAATCACCCACCCAAAATATGCTTTCTAGGCATATTTTTCCAAACCTTTTTGCATTAGATTCAATTGTTCCCGGGGCGTATGAAGGAGGTATGCAAACGACAACCGACATCCACGTCCGCCGCGCCAACGAGCGCTTCCACAGCAACCACGGTTGGCTCAACTCCTTCCACACCTTCTCCTTCGGCCAACACCACGACCCCAACCACATGGGCTTCCGCTCCCTCCGCGTCATCAACGATGACACCGTCGCTCCCGCCCAAGGCTTCGGCACCCACCCCCACTCCTCCATGGAAATCTTCTCCTACGTGATTTCCGGCCAACTCGAACACAAAGACTCCTTGGGCAATGGCCGCATCATCAAAGCCGGCGAATTCCAGTACATGTCCGCCGGCGACGGCATCCAACACTCCGAGTTCAACCCCTCTCCCAACGAACCCGTCCACTTCCTCCAAATCTGGCTCGAACCCACCCACCCCGGCGGCGAACCTCGCTACGCCGACTTCGATACCAAGCCTCTTCGCTCACAAAACGGCCTCACCCTCCTCGCCTCACCTTCCGGCAAAGGCCCCTCCTTCGCAATCCGCCAACACGCCCAAATTTCTTTCGGACATCTCCACCCCGGCAAGGAACTCACTCCCCACCCCACCTTTCCTCACCAATACCTCCACCTCATCTCTGGTGAACTTCAACTCGACGAACAGACACTCACCCCCGGCGACAGCGCCGCCTTCTCCCACCCCGTCACCCTCAAAGCCAACTCCGAAGCCGAATTTCTCTTCTTCGAACTTTCCTAACAACAACCACGAACCAACATGAATCCCACCTACCTCGACGTCCGCCTCGCCGACGACTACACCGCCGCCCACATCCCCGGCGCCATCAACAACGCCGTCTTCGAAGTTCAATTCAACGACCGCCTCACCGAACAAATAGCTGACAAAACCCAACTCCTCATTC
>JBCCZX010000131.1:0-9474 GCA_039186735.1 Verrucomicrobiota bacterium
CACTTACGGGGTGTGTTTGCCGCTGGGAGTTTTGAAGGCGATCAAGCACCGGACTCTGGTGGATAATCTGACGTCGATTTTGATCTTCGTGGGTTATTCGATTCCGGGTTTTGCGTTGGGGGGAGTGTTGTTGGTTTATCTGGGTGCGCAGTATGGGTGGTTTCCGATGATTGGTTTGGATTCGCCGGAGTTGGCGGATCTGCCGTGGTGGAGCGAGGAGCGTTTGTGGGACCGAGCACACCACACGGTGTTGCCATTAATCTGTTATGTGGTGGGGAGTTTTGCGTGGATGACGATGATGATGAAAAACAATCTCATGGACAATTTGGCGGCGGATTATGTGCGGACAGCGGTGGCGAAGGGTGCGGGTTGGCGGAAGGCGGTTTTCAAGCATGCGTTTCGGAATTCATTTATTCCGATAGCGACCTCGCTGGGGCAGTTGATTACGATTTTGGTGGGGGGTTCGATGTTGATTGAGAAGGTCTTCGATATTCAGGGGTTTGGTTTGTTGCAGTTTCAGGCTTTGTTCGGGAAGGATTATCCGGTGGTGATGGGAACGCTAACCATCGCGGCATTTTTGATGATTATCGGGAATATTTTGTCGGATGTGGTGGTGGCGATGGTGGATCCGCGGGTGAAGTTCAACTAGGTGGAATTCGGATGAAGTTGTTGGGTTGGTTCTTGATGGTTGTTGCGGTGGCGGGAGCGATGGGGGAATGGTTTGGATTGCGGTTGCCGACGGTGTCGGCTCCCTTTGAGTGGGGAGAGGATTTATCGTTGTTGTTTCCGGGTGCAGATTGGTTGGTGAGTGGAAGTCGATGGATCGGCTTTGCCTTTGTTGGTTTGTTGTGGGTGATTGGCGCGTGGTTAGTGGCTTCTTTTTCGGGGGCGACAAAGTTCACGCCAATGACCTTGCGGCGGATGGCGCGATTCCGATCGATTGGGAGGGGTTATTGGTCGTTGGTGATCCTTGTGGTGTTGGCGGGGGTGGCATGTTTGGACTTTTTGATCGTGGGGAATGAGGCTTTGGCGGTGAAGTATGAGGGGAGGTGGTATTTCCCTGCTTTTGAGAAGGAGTCGGAAGGAGAGCGAGAAGAGGGAGAGAGGGCGCGAAAGCCCTACGCAGGAGGGGACTTTGGAGTGGAGGGGGACTTGGCGCAGGCACCACCGGACTGGCGGGAGCGAAAGCTGGCGTTTCGGCGGGCGCAAGAGGGGGATTGGGTTTTGATGCCGCTGATTCCTTTTGCTCCGACGGGGGATGACATTGGGGCTACTTCCGTGGTGCTGAAGGAGAAGGAGGGGGTTTTGCGGCGGGGGGGGAGAGCTTATCGGGGGTTGGCGGCGAAGGTTTATGATGCGGAGTTGCCGGAAAAGAGGTATTTGCAGGTGGCGGTGCGGGAGGGGGTTCCGCATGGAGCGGCGACGGGATGGGATGAGGATAATAATCAGGTATTCAGTGGGCGATATGAGCGGGGGACGCTCGTGCCCGATTCGGCGGCGTGGAGTGGGGAGGGGACGGTGGAGGACTTTTTGGGGAAAGAGATGGGGCCGTGGCGGAAGGTGTGGTTTCGGCCCTCGGCACCGGTGGTGCTCGATTCGCCGAAGCATGTGTTGGGGACGACTTCGCAGGGGTATGATGTGCTGGCGTATTTGTATGGGGGTTTGCAGGTCAACTTTCTGGCGGTGGTGCTCTACATTCCCCTGGTTTACGCGATTGGAGTGACGGTGGGTTTGTTGATGGGGTATTTCGGGGGTTGGTTTGATTTGGTGGTGCAGCGCTTGATTGAGATTTTTTCGAATATTCCATTTTTGTATGTGGTGATGATTGCGAGTGCTTCGGTGCCGATGTTGTGGAAGGACAAGTTTGGGCTGGGGCTCATTATTACGATATTGGTCGTATTTGGCTGGATGGGGATGACGTATTTGATGCGGACCTCGGCGTTGAAAGAGAAGGCTCGGGATTACGTGGCAGCGAGCCGGGTGATTGGGGCGTCGACGCCGCAGATTTTGTTCAAGCACCTGTTGCCGAATTCGGTGGCGATTTTGGTGACCTTGGTGCCGTTTTCAATTTCGTCTTTGGTGTTGTCGCTGACGGCTTTGGACTATTTGGGGTTCGGTTTGCCGGAGCGTTATGCGAGTTGGGGGAAGTTGTTGCGGGACGGCTTGGAGAACTTGACGGCGCCGTGGCTGGTGAGTTCGGCTTTTGTGGTGTTGGTGGCGTTGCTGGTGTTGGTGACTTTCGTGGGGGAAGCGGTGCGGGAGGCATTTGATCCGAAGAAGTATACATTTTACCGTTGATGAGAGTGTTGCGTTTGCTGGTGCTGTTGGTGGGGCTGGTCTTGTTCGGGTGTTCGGACTCGAAGGACGAGAAGGTGGCAGTGACGAAGTTCGAGGAGTTTTACCCGCAGTATAACGAGTATATTGCCGGCTGGATCGAGGGAGAATTGACGAGGTTGAGTGGGGTGAAAGGGGATTTGGAGGAGCGGTTAGCAGGGGCGGAGGACGGTGAACGCAAGGCTCTGGAGGAGCAATTGGAGGAGGTGGGAACCGATGTCGCGCGGATGGAGTTTCGGAAGAATTTGGGGGACTACTTTGCATTCAAGTCGATCGAGGACTTGCCGGAGGGGTTGAATTGGGAGGATGGGATGGATGAGGCGGAAATTGGTGATCCGGCGCGCAAGAGGGGTGGGACGTTTCGTTATTATTGGCCGAATTTTCCTCCAACGATGAGGCCGTTCGGAACGGAGTCCAATCATTCGGCACGAAATGATCTCTACGATGATTTGGAGATTGGTTTGGTGGGGTTGCATCCGGAGACGCTGGGGGTGACGCCGGCAGTGGCGAGAGAGTGGGCGGTCAGCGAGGACAAGCGGACGGTGTATTTCCGCTTGGATCCGGATGCGAAATATAATGATGGGGTCAAGGTGGAGGCGGTGGATGTGCCGTTCGGGATTTTCCTGCGGGTCTCGGACAATGTGGTGACGCCTTATCAAAAGCAGTATTACCGAGAGCAGTTTGCACAGATAGCGGTTTATGATGAGGAGACCTTGTCGATCACACTGGCGAATGCGAAGCCGCTAACGCCGTATTTTACAAACGTGGCTCCGGCAGCGAAGCACTTTTACAAGGACTACGGACCGGATTACGAGGAACGCTATCAATGGAAGGTTCCGCCGACGACGGGAGCGTATTTCGTGAAGGACGAGGATATTGTGAAAGGGGTGTCGGTGACGCTCACGCGGGCAAAGGATTGGTGGGCGGATGATAAGAAGTATTACCGGAATCTCTACAATCCGAGTCGAATTCGTTACACGGTGGTTCGCGACGAACCGAAAGCTTTTGAATTGTTCAAGGCGGGGGAGATTGATTTTTTCCGCCGCCTGATTCAGCCGGATTATTGGTATGAGAAGTCGGAGGAGGAGGTGTTTTTCGATGGTTACATCGAGAAGCATGAGTTTTACATCAAGTATCCCCATATCCCGTGGGGGCTTTGGCTGAACACGGCGCAGGGTTTGTTGGGTGATCGGAATGTTCGATTGGGTTTGCAGCATGGAATGAATATGCAGCGCGTGATCGATGTGGAGTTTCGGGGTGATTACGAGCGCTTGCCGCAGATGAGCGGGGGTTATGGTGAGTTTTCTGATCCGGAACTCAAGGCACGGGAGTTTTCGGTGGTGAAGGCGAGAGAGTATTTTGCGAAGGCGGGATTTACGACGGTGGGGGGGGATGGGATTTTGGAGACGGCGGATGGGACCCGGTGATCGGTGGGGTTGAACTATCGGGAACTGGCGTATTTCCCGAGGGTTGCGGCAATTTTGCAGCAGGAGGGTTTGAAAGCTGGAGTGGAGGTTCGGTTGGAGGGGGAAGAGCCGACGTTGAATTATCAGCGGGCGATGAAGAAGGAGCATGAGATGATCATTTGGGCTTGGAACGTGACGCCTCCATTTCCGCGGTTGTATCAGACTCTTCATTCGCGGAATGCGTACGACGAGAAGGGGAATTTGAAGCATCAGACGAACAACTTGAACGCGTATGCGAATGAAGAAATGGACAAGTATGTGGTGGGGATGCGGAATGCAAAGACCTTGGAGGAATTGAAGAAGAATGCGTGGGCGGCGCAGCGTTTGGCGCATGAGGAGGCGTTATTTGTGCCGGGCTGGTTGGTGTCTTTTGCGCGAATTGGGTGTTGGAGATGGATGAGGTGGCCTGATTCGGAGGAAACGCAGTTTTGCACGGCGTTGGTGGATCGGCCGAGAGAGAGTTATGTGTGGTGGATTGATGAAGAGATGAAGGAGGAGACTTTGGAGGCCAAGATGGCGGGGAGGACTTTTCCGGAAGTGCAGGAGGTGCACGACCGCTATCGTGAGTTGGAAGTGGTGGTGAACGAGGATGTCGAGTTCGATGGTGGTGAGGAGGGGGGCGAGTGAGTGGGGATTTGTTGGAGATTCGGGATTTGGTGACGAGTTTTCAAACTGAGAGTGGATGGGTGCGGGCGGTGGATCAGGTGAGTTTTTCGGTGGCGAAGGGTCGTTCGGTGGGGTTGGTGGGGGAGTCGGGTTGTGGGAAGACGGTGACGGCGATGTCGGTGGTGGATTTGTTGCCGAAACCGGCGGGGAATCTCTTGGAGGGGGAGGTTTTGTTCAAGGGTGAGGATTTGCGGAAGGCGTCGGGGAAGCGGATGAAGGCGGTGCGCGGGGGCGAAATTGGGGTGATTTTTCAGGAGCCGATGGCGTCGCTGAATCCGGTGCATCGGATTGGGAAGCAGTTGGTGGAGGCGATTCGTTTGCACAAGCGGATGAGTGGGCGGAAGGCATTGCAGTTGGCGATTGAGTGGCTGGACAAGGTGGGGATTCCGGAGGCGGAGAGGCGGGCGATGGCTTATCCGCATGAGCTTTCGGGGGGAATGCGGCAGCGGGTGATGATTGCGATGGCGTTGTGTTGCGAGCCGGATTTGGTGATTGCGGATGAGCCGACGACGGCATTGGACGTGACGGTGCAGGCGCAGATTTTGAATTTGTTAGAAGAGATGCGGAAAGAGTTGGGGATGTCGGTGTTGTTGATTACGCATGACCTCGGGGTGATCGCAGAACAGTGTGAGGAGGTGGTGGTGATGTATGCGGGGCGGATTGTGGAGCGGGGGCCGGTAGAGGAGGTTTTCGCGCGACCGGCGCATGCGTATACGAAGGGTTTGTTGAATTCGATTCCGCGATTGGACAATGAGAGGAAGACGCAGCTGGATACGATTCCGGGGCAGGTGGCAGCGATTCAAGATTTTGTGGCGGGGTGTCGGTTTTGTCAGCGGCTAGGGAGGACGGGGACGGTTGTTCAGAGCAGACCTCCGTATGTTGAAATTGCGGACGAGCACTGGGTGGAAGCCTGTGAGAAGTGTTACGAGGGATGAAGAGAATCCAGAGTCCAGAATCCAGAGACCAGGAGCCTTTGCTCGAAGTGGAAGGTTTGAGGCAGTATTTCCCGGTGCGGGGAGGGGTGTTGGGGAAGAAGGTGGGGGAAGTGAAGGCGGTAGACGGGGTTTCGTTGTCGATTGGGAAGGGCGAGACTTTGGGATTGGTGGGGGAGTCGGGGTGTGGGAAGTCGACCTTGGGGAAGGCGATTGTGCGGTTGTTGAAGCCGACAGCGGGGGCGGTGAAATTTCAGGGAAAAGATATTACGCGAATGTCGCAGGGGGCGTTGAGGCCGTTGCGGCAGGATTTTCAGATGGTGTTTCAGGATCCGGCGGAGTCTTTGGACGGGCGGATGAGTGTGGGGCAGTTGGTGGGGGAGCCGTTGGTGATTCAGCGGATGGGGAGCAAGAAGAAGCGGCGGGAGCGGGTGTTGGAGTTGTTGGATCGAGTGGGCTTGCCGAAGTCGGCAGCGCAGAAGTTTCCGTTTGAGTTTAGTGGGGGGCAGCGGCAGCGGATTGGGATTGCTCGGGCGCTGGCGGTGAAGCCGGATTTGTTGGTGCTGGATGAGCCGGTGAGTGCGCTGGATGTGAGTGTGCAGGCGCAGGTGGTGAACTTGTTGTTAGAGCTGCAGGAGGAGTTGGGGCTGAGTTATTTGTTCATTGCGCATGATTTGGCGGTGGTGAAGCATGTGAGTGACCGGGTGGCGGTCATGTATCTGGGGAAGTTGGTGGAGGTGGCGGGGGCGGATGCGATTTATGAGTCGCCGAAGCATGCGTATACGAAGGCGTTGTTGAAGGCGATTCCGGTGCCGGATCCGAGTTTGAAGCGGGAGCGGGAAGCGATTCCGGGGGAGGTGCCTTCGCCGATCAATCCGCCGGAGGGGAGTGCGTTTGGAAAGCGGATTGGGCATCCGCAGTATGAGGAGACGGTGGGGAAGGATTTGACGCCAGTGGAGATTGAGCGGGGGCATTGGGTGGCGCCGGATGTTTGTTCGTTGGAGTCGGAGGATTGGGAGAAGGTCAAATCTGCCAAAACTGAAAACCAAACCAGAGCGTCAATAGAATCGAGCCGATGATAGGACCTAGAAACAGTTGGATTCCTGTGAATCTCAGAGCGTTCATGCAAATTGATTTGGGGTCAGTTTGAGTGATTCCTTCGGTTCGGATTTTCTGGATGTGCGAAAAGAGACATCCGCTGGCCATCGAAATGGCTAAGAAAGAGATGAGGCCCAAAGCCCAACCTAATTTTCCTTGGGCTTCTTCGGTCCGGGTGAGGTGATGAGTAAGCCAGTAAATGACGTAAAATAAAAGGGGAATGGAGAATCCGGGGGTGAGCCAGATGAAAAGGAAGAGGGCGCGTTCTCCGATACTGGGAGGAGGTTTCTCGATATGAGGAAGGTAGGCTTTGGTGGAACTGGGGTCAATCAGTTCGGGCGATCAAGGGCGAGGTCGCGGCGCGGCGGGCCGCCACGCCCTACCCTTCGGTGGGTGCCTCGACGGGGCGTTGTTAGCGGGGGATTTTGAGGGAGACGGGGGCGTGGTCGGAGAGTTCGCGGGGGACGTTGGGGGGGATGGTGGCTTGGGATTTGGGGAGGCCTTGGGTGAGGATGTAGTCGAAGGTGGTGGGTTGGAAGCGACGTTTTTCGGGGTCCGGATCGGAGAGCCAAGTGGCGCGCTGGTCCTTGGGGGTTTCGGACCAGGTGTTGTAGAAGCCGGCAGCGGTGAGGTCGGCAAGGACGTTGCATTGGGGGAATTGGTTGTCGTGATTGGTGTTGAGGTCGCCTGCGACGATCCAGCCGAGAATGTCCTGTCCGGCGAATTGTTCGGTGACTTTGGCTTTGTGGGCGAGGATTTGGCGGACGGACTCGTTGCGAGTATCGGCGTTGCGTTGGGCGCCTTCTTCGGTGTCTCCGCCGCGGTTGCTTTTGAGATGAACGCAGTAGGTCATGAGGAGGCCCTTGGGGTGTTTGAGGGCGGCAAAGGCGAAGCCCCGGCGGAGGCTTGGGAAGTCGGGGTGGGGAGTGAAGGTTTCGAACCAAGCGCCTTCAGCAGGAAGGGTGGAGGCGATGGCGCATTGTTGGGGGGCGGGGGTGCGGCCATCAGATTCGAGGAATTTGCTGAAGACGTGGAGTTTGAGATTGCGGTTGTCGGAGAGGGCTTTTTTGAATTGGCGTTCGTCGGTGATTTCCTGGGCGAAGAGGAGGTCGGGTTTGATGGTGGTGAGCACTTCGCGGACGCCTTTGACGTGGCGATGTTGGTCGCGTTTGGAGGCGTTGGGGCGGATGCCGGGGAACCATTCGATGTTCCAGGAGATGACTTTGAGGTCTTGGGCGGGGAGGGCGAGGGTGAGAAGAAGGAAGAGATAGAGTGTGCGCATGGTGCTTTGTTACACGGATGGTTGTGAATGAGAAGGACGGGTTGAGTTTGGTTGGGGGGACGATGGTCTTTGAAGACGAATGGACTCCGGACAAGGTGAGAAGGGTCGGAGTCTCATGGGAGGTTCGAATCAGGTGTTCGGCGCTTTTGGTCGCGAGCTTGGGTTTGGTGCCAATGAAGGATGATACCTCGACTAGAGTAGAGCGGGTTGGGCTTCTTTTTGCGGGAGCAGTTTCTTGGTTTGGAGTTTTTTCCAGAAGCCGAAGAAGCCAGCGGTAGCAAGAGGGCGAAGTTGGAGGTCCTCGGGGCGATCGAGGTAGTGAAGGGAGATGTGGTGTTTGGCGAGGTGGGCTTCGAGGTAGGGGAGTTGGTCGTGGAGGGGGCCGACCTCGGGGCGGAGAGTGAGGATTTGGGTGAGGTTGTGGGTCTGGGCGAGGTGGAGGAGGAGGTCGGGGGTGTAGGCGTGGGCTTCGGGGAGGACGTGGGTTTTGGGAAAGGCGTCTTGGGCGCGCTGGATGGTGTCGGTGAGGGCGAACTTGAGCCAATCGGTCTTGAGCTTGGAGAAGCCTTGGTCTTGCCAAGTTTGTTTATCGGCGGTGACAACAAGGTGGGAGGCGTCGAAGGCGGCAAGGGGAGAGCGCTCGGGGAGGAGGTCGTCTTCGTGGATCCAGAGGAGGGTGGGTTTGGAGGCGTCGGGGTAGGATTGGGGGAGGTTCTTGCGGGTGACTTCGGGTTTGAGCGGCAGTTCGTCGGGGAGATGGGATTGGGGTTTTTCGAGGCGTTCGAGACCGGCGGAGTATTCGGCGAGGAGTTCGGCGGGGAGATACTTTTCGAGGTTGGAGCGGCGGGGGAGGTAGGTTTTGCCGGGGGTTTGGAGGCCGGCGACCCATTTCCAGGAGAGGGTGTTGGAGGCGGGATCGGCGTCGAGGAGATGCTGGTAGAAGAAGTGGGCGCCGAGTTGCCAGGGGAGGCGTTCGACGTGGATGAACCAACCGGCCCACCACATGCGGGCGTGGTTGTGCATGTAGCCGGTTTCGAGGAGCTCACGGGTGAAGAGGTCCATGATGGCGAGGCCGGAGTTGCCTGCGAAGACTTGTTCAAGTCGACGTTGGACGGCCGGGATCAGCGAGTTTTGGATTTCTTCGACTTCGGTGCGGTAGTTGGTCCAGACCTGAGGGCGGAGGGAGAGCCAGGATTTCCAGTAGCGGCGCCAGTAGACTTCCTGGGTGAATTTCTCGAGGGTGGACTCGGCGTAGCGTTCGAGGGGTGCTCGAGCGGTTTCTTCCTCGGTAATCAGGCGGTGGCGGATGGCGGGAGAGAGGCGGGAAACATTGGGGTGGCGGAAGGGGAAGACGTGGTTTCGGTCGCGGCTGTATTTCGCGGAAACAGGGATGAAGGCCTCGAGGCGGGCGAGGGCGTCGGTGCGGGTCGATGGGATCATCCGGCAAGGTGGTGCCGTCCGGCGGGGTGTCTACGAGTTTTCTGAGTCTTGGAGACGATTTTTTGGCAGATTAGAGGAGTTCGAGTTCGCCTAAACAAAGGTTTGGGGGCTTGGGAGTGAAGATCAGCACTGCAAGCGGTTCATCGGAGGGGCCGAGGAGGGTTTGTTCGATGTGGGAAGGCCTTTGACGGGTGTTTTGTTTGTTGCGGGCTTGGGGGTCGAGGCGGAGGTAGTCTTGTTGTTGGAAGACGGGGGC
>JBCCZX010000132.1:0-9298 GCA_039186735.1 Verrucomicrobiota bacterium
ACTTCCTCCTCACCTCCCCCACCGCCCAACGCCTCTTCCACGAAGTCGCTGCCCACCAACCCATTCTCGACTACCACACCCACCTCCCCCCCGACGAAGTCCACAACAATCAACGCTGGTCCAACCTCACCGACCTCTGGCTCAGTCACGACCACTACAAATGGCGGGCCATGCGAGCCAATGGCATCCCCGAATCCCACATCACCGGCAACGCTTCCGAACGCGAAAAATTCGACGCCTGGGCCGCAACCATCCCCCACACTCTCCGCAATCCTCTCTACGACTGGACCCATCTCGAACTTCGCCGTGCCTTCAATATCGACCTGCTCCTCTCCCCGGAAACCGCCGACGAAATCTGGCACCAAGCCAACGAACGCCTCGCCGATCCCACCTTCTCTGCTCAAGGCCTCCTCTCCAAATTCAATGTCACTGCGGTCGGAACTACGGATGATGCCGTAGATAGTCTCGAGCACCACACCGCTCACAACTCCTCCCACCACCCCACCAAACTCTACCCCACCTTCCGGCCGGATAAAGCACTCTTCGTCGACCGCCCCCACCTCTTCAAACCCTGGCTCACTTCTCTCGAAGAAGCGACCAACTCCTCCATTACCAACACCAACAACCTCCTCTCCGCCCTCCAGTCCCGCCACGACTTCTTCCACCAAAACGCTTGCCGACTCTCCGACCACGGACTCTCCCGCGTCGATAGCGACCTCGCCACCCTCGCCGACTGCGATCGCATTCTGACCAACACCCTCAACGGACAAGCCGCCACCCCTGCCGAAACCCAGGCCTTTTCCATGCAGTTCATGTCTCAATTCGGTCGCTGGAACAGCGAGAAAAACTGGACCATGCAACTCCACCTCAACCCCTTACGAAACCCCAAGTCCCGCGACTTCCGCACCCTGGGCCCCGACCGCGGCTTCGACTCCATTGCCGACTTCCCCCAGCGCGCTCTCCCCGCTTTTCTCGACGTCCTCGACTCCAAAAATCATCTCCCGAAAACCATTCTCTACACCCTCAACCCCAAGGACAACGCCTTCTTTGCCTCCATCGCCGGTGCCTTCTGCGAATCCCCCACCCCCGGAAAAGTCCAATTTGGCGCCGCCTGGTGGTATAACGACACCAAATTCGGCATCCAACAACACCTCGAAACCATCTCCTCCATCGGCCTCCTCTCCCGCTTCCTCGGCTTCCTCACCGACAGTCGCAGCTTCCTCAGCTACCCGCGCCATGAATACTTCCGCCGCATTCTCTGCAACCTCATTGGCAACGAAGTCGACTCCGGCCAAATCCCCAACGACTCCTCCCTCTTAAACCCCCTCATCAAGAACCTCTGCTACGACAATGCTCGTAGCTTTCTCAATTTGCCAACTCCAGCCTCCGAGTCCCCCGCCTGAAATTCGCCCCCCCATCCACCTTCCTCATTGCCGTCGGCTCCCGAAAACTCCAGAAACAGACGAACAATGCAAAGGCAACAAAGCTTTCCTTGCTTCCGCACACCCGACGACTGGGAACGAACCACTCGCTCCAGCCCCCGCGTCTGGCTCGAGACCACCGGACCAAACCTCTCCACTGAACTCCCCAAGGCTTGGTCAACGCTCCCCGCCGGAGGCTTCCTGGGAGGCCCCTCCTACGGCACCGGCCCCCTTCCCAAGGGAGGCTTTGCCTTCGACACCCGCACCCCCATCGACACCTTCCGCGCCAGCATCAGCGACGCCTCCGAGCTCATCCTCGGCAACTCCCCCCACCCCTGCTGGATGCTCTTCAAAACCACTCCCCAGCCCCAAAACATCCTCCTCCTTTCCGGCTGCGACCCCATTCAAATGAACTACTTCGGTCGCCTCACCCAACGCAATCACCTGCTCTACGCCCGCTCTCACCACTACCAAACCCGCTGGCACCTCCTCGATCCCAGGGAATGGGGCGGCAAATACCGCGACCTTGTCTGGGCCAAAACCAAACTCGTCGCCGATGCCCTCGCCGAAGGCACTTGGGACCAGGTCTGGTGGCTCGATGCCGATGTCGCCTTCATCAATCTCGAAAAAAGACTCCACAACTTCTTTCACCCCTCTTGGCAAGCTCTCCTCACCGATTACATCTACCAGGAAGAATTCCTCCTCGCCACCGGCGTCTTTGGCGCCCGCCCCGCTGCCGAACCCCTCATGCGCCAAGTCTGGGAACACGGCGACCGCCGCCTCGACCGCAACGAAGAATCCGCCCTCACCAGCGCCGTCATCACACAACCCAACAGGTGGAGCCACGTGCAAGCCTTCGCCGGCCCTCTCCTCAATACCGTCTACAGCTCCAAGATGTCCTTCCGCGACCCAGCATCAACCTTCACTTGTCACCTCGTCAGCCGCTCCAACCAACAGCGCCGCAAAGTCTTCTGGGACATCAACCAGGCCCTCGGCATCCAGCCGAGCCAAAAAAATTCCACCGAGTTTGTCCGACCTCATGACCACTCCCCAACAGCAGAGTGGACATGAATACAAAAACACTCCGCCGCACCAACAACTCTACTTCATCCCCTTCACCCCCACTCCCGCTTTCCTCCGATACCAAATGGGAATAAGCAACTGACGCTCTCTACCTAACACTTTCCCCGGCAATCCAAAAAGGCCCTTCCGGCAGCTTCAATCCTGCCAGGAGGGCCTTTCTACTTCCCCTTCCCTCCATTCGAAAAACTTCAATCCCAAAAAAATTTCCAGTCTTTTTGTCCGCCTCTGCCAAATCCCCCCAACAGCAAGGTGCAGGGCCCCGATTTCTTCCAGATCGTGGCCTCACGCAAGAAACAGGAAACTACAGAATTAAAACATAATGAAACTAACCTTAACCACACACACCTTGCTCACCGCACTACTGATAACAAGCTCAAGCGCAGCAATAACAACCATCATCTATGACGATTTCGAAGGCGAGTCCCTCTACTATATCGGAGGCTCGACAACCAATACCGGTCAAACCTGGTCGGGTAATCCCGGCACGCTTCCACCTGACCCCAATCCAACCCCAGGGAATCCCAATCTTCTCGCAGGAGTCCCTCAAAACTCAGCACTTCACCCCTCACGCACCTTATCCAAAATCACCGAAGACCAGCAAATCACCTCAATCTCCGGAATCGGCTTTCTCCCCAACAGCATCTACACTCTGAGCATGGAAGCCCTCGTCTTCGTGGATCAAGGTGCTGACTCCACAGATTGGTTCGGTTTCGGCTTCACAACTCCATCATTTAGTCACGCCGTTATAGGGTCCGTTGGTACGATGCTCAGGAGAGCAGAACCCGCCGTTCAAACATTCAGCTCAAACAGCAACAGTCAGCAGTCTATTGCTGTTCCAGCCGCCACCGGAGTAGAAGTTCTCTCAATCAACCTTACTACGGGCTCCACTTTAGCGGATTCTACGCTGACTTGGGAACTCGATGGGACACAGGTCGGAAATAGCCGTTCAGTCAACGCTTCTCAGATTGATGGAGTTTTCTTCCATGGCTTTGAAGACGCACTTGGCTTGGTGGACAACTACCGCCTGACACAACAAGCCGTCCCCGAACCCTCCTCCTTCCTCCTCTCCACCCTCGGAACCCTCACCCTCATCCTGCGCAGAAAGCGCTAACCACCCCACTCATCCAAAATCGGGCGTCCCGAATTATTGGGTCGCCCGATTCCTCATTTCTCTCCATCTTGGTAATCTACGTGCCTTCCACTGGGACATCTCAATCACTTTGCCCCGAATGCGGTGCTCCCCTCGACCCCAGCATCCTCGGCGGAACCTGCCCCGCCTGCCTCCTCGGCGGCATCCTCGCCGACGAACAAGCCGAACAACAAAGCCAACACGACCTCCCCACAATCCCCGGCTACCAAATCCTCGAAGAAATCGGCCACGGCGGCATGGGCATCGTCTACCGGGCCCAACAAGAGACCCCTTCTCGCCAAGTCGCCCTCAAAATCGTCTCCCCCTTCTCCCTCCGCGCCTCCGAAGCCCGCGCCCGCTTCCTCCTCGAAATCGACGCCATGTCCGCCGTCGAACACCCCGGCCTCCTCCCCCTCTACGACGCCGGCGAAGACCCCCACGGCCGCCCCTGGCTCACCATGCAACTCGCCTCCCCCCACTCCCTCGCCGAACGGATCTCCGGCTACCAGGCCGACTGGCAAGCCATCACCCGCCTCCTCATCCAGCTCTGCAACGCCATCCACTACGCCCACCAACGCGGAATCCTCCACCGCGACCTCAAGCCCGCCAACATCCTCTTCGACCAAAACAACCACCCCCTCATCGCCGACTTCGGGCTCGCCAAATGGGCCGACCAAGACACCTCCTTCACCCGCTCCTCTGTCCTCTTGGGCTCCCCCGCCTACCTCGCCCCTGAAACTGCCCGTGACGGCTCAAACGCCTCCACCACCGTCTCCGATGTCTACGGCCTCGGAGCCATCCTCTACGAACTACTCGCCGGCCAAAAGCCCTACCCCGGTGACCACCCCGCCCAAGTCCTCACCCAAATCCTCCACCAAGCCCCCCCACCTCCCCGCCAACACCTCCCGAAAATCCCCCGCGACCTCGACGTCATCGTCCAAAAGGCCATGGCTCGCGAACCCCAAAAACGCTACCTCTCAGCCGCCACCCTCGCCGAAGACCTCCAACGCTGGCTCGACAACCGCCCCATCCTCGCCCGCCCCGTCTCCCCATTCGAGCGCTCCCTCATCTGGGCCCGCCGCAACCCCGCTCTCGCCACCCTCTCCCTCCTCCTTCTCGCCAGCCTCCTCACCGGCGGCCTCCTCCTCTGGCAATCCAACCAACAACTCAAAGCCTCCCTCAACGAAGTCGAAAATCGCGTTGAGTTCATGACCCGCGAACTCCCTGCCTCCCTTGCTCCCCTCGGACGCATGGACCTCCTCGACGAGGTCTTCCTCAACGTCGCCCAATACTACGAGAACAATCGCAGCACCACTCCCGAAAGCCTCGCCCGTCACGCCGACTTCCTCACTCAATGGGCCCAAATCCTCAAAGACCGCGGACAAACCGACAAAATGATCAAACGCCTCCGGCTCGCTCTCCAAAAAGCCGAAACCGCCTCCCAAAAAACAAATCCCTCACCACCCGTCATCCGCGCACGCCTCGCCGCCGCTTGGCGCCTCGCCGAAGTCCTCATCTTCTCCTCCGAAAGTACCGATGGCCTCAACCCTGAAAAACTCCTCCAAGCCCGTAAAATCCTCCAGCAAGCCAAGGCCTTCGCGGACAAACAGAATCTCTCCGACCTGTCGTCGCGCGTCATCCACGCCCAGCTCACCGTCGAGCTCATGATCCTCGAAACCCACAACCGACATCCCCACAAAGCCATCGCACTCGGCAAAAATGCCAAAAAGCAATGGGCCCAAATCCTCCCCACTCTCCAAAAAACAGACCAAAGCTCTCAAAACCTCCAAACTCTCCTCAACTCCACCGACGTCCACTACTTCCTCTTTCAAGCCTACCAAGAAGCCGGCTACTTCGGCGACTCCTACCTCGCCCTCGCCGACTGGATTCACGCCCGCGAACAACTCACCACCCAATATCCCGGCAACCTCCAATTCCTCCACGCCCACGCCACCGCAACCAAGGAATTCATCCGCCAGGGCCAACTCCCGCCCGACCTCGCCCGCCAAGCACTCCTCCAAACCAACCAAAGCTTCCTTCTCCTCCTCTCCCGCGACCCCTCCAACGTCCGCTGGCGCACTGAATCGGTCACCGTCGCCCGCCTGCTCGCCGAAAACTCCCACCACCTCAACAACCCGGCAAACCAAAAAAAATGGATGCAAACCATGTCCGATCGCCTCCTTCCACTCTACCAACTCAAAGACACCAGTTACCTCAAACTCCTCTCCATCCGCCGCAAAGAAGCCACCTACTGCGCTCACTACTACGAACAAAGTAACTGGCCTCAAGCCCTTCTCCACTTCACCGGTGCCATCCTTGCCCAAACTCGCCTCGCAAACTCATCCAACTCCCCCCACGAACATACACAGCTCCAACACATGAAATCCAATCTCCAAGCCCTTTTCAGCAAACACCAAAATGAAGCCGCTTGGCAAGACTGGCTCCAAAATCACCAAACCGAATAGCGAAATGCAAAATCAACCCGCCGACCTTCTCCGCCTCGACGTTCCTCGTCATCTGCAAGACTACAACGGCTATTGCGGCCCCGCCTGTGCCCTCATGGTCATCGACTCCTCCGGCAGCCAGAAGTCTCCCCCCGTTTATGCACAGAACGAGATCTTCAAAGAAATCCGCGGCTACGCCAAAGCCATGAATGACCGCCGCTCCGTCAAATCTCCCGCCGAAAGCCTCCTCAGCCTCCTCAACTCCCACGCCAAATCCAACCGCCCTTGGAAGAAAGTCTTCCAACCCGACTCCAAGCCCGTCGCCGACCAAATCTTCCACGCCCTCGAAGCCCTCGCCCAACCCTGCCTCCTCCTCGTCAGCCGCGGCATGCACTGGGTCGTCGCCTTCGGACGCCTGCGCAAAAACGACGGCTCCCTCGGCGGCATCCTCCTGCGTGACCCCGCGTGGGCTGGCATGCCACACTTCTACGGCCTCTCCATCTTCCCAAAAAAACCGGCCATCAAACACACCGCCTCCCCTTGCTCCTGCCTCGAACAAAAGACCCCTCCCGGCACCGTCCACGAACGCTACCTCACCGTCGATGAACTCATCAGCCCTCGCGGACTTCAAGGCTCTCCCGATTGGGAGGGCCGCGGCGCCATCGCCCTCATCCCCGATGAATCCACTTCGAAATCATCATGAGCGCCGAAATCCAACAAGCCGCCCTCCGCGAAGTCCACGAACACGGTCTTGTCGGTCGCTCCGATTCCCCCCCCACTTGGAACGAAGCTCTCACCAACGCCTCCCCCGGCGACCCCATCCTCGTCAGAGATCCTGATGACCCCCGCGATGACTTCTACCTCGTCCCCCTCAAACCAAAGCACCGAAAAGCACGTCGCGGGGCCTGGGTCATGCTCGACCCCCACACCCTCAAACTTCGCGAAGCCGCCCTCCTCAACGACTGGAAAGTCCCCCTCTTCCCAGATAGAAACGATATCGAAAACATATCAAAAACCAAACTCACTCTCCCCGACGGAACGCAAGCCAAAGTCAAACCCAAACAAATCACCCCCAACATCAAAAATCTCATCTGGAAACCCTCCGATGCCTCCATCCTCCCCTACTGGCCACTCAAGGAACTCCACATTCCCCACCCCGTCACCAATACCCAAACTTCCGTCTACGTCACTCAAGAAGGAGAAGTATTCACCCAATTCCCGAAGAACGAAGAAACCCTCAAACATCAAAAGCCTCATAAACAGCCAGTCAAACACAACAAGAAGAAGACAGAGGCCAAAACAAAAACATTCTCGCTAAAAGGCATCCTCACGAAGGCGCTCCTTCTCACTCTGACACTGACAACCACAACCTTTGTTCTCGCCGCAAAAGGGCATCCCACAGCCCAAAAAATCCTCAACAAATTCGACCTCTGGGAAAGAAACAAATCCTGGCGCATCGAACAATTGGAACGCGAACTAGACGAGAAGGAAAGAGAACTTCAAAAGCTAAGGCGCGGAGTGAAATTCATCAAATAGCGTCCAAGCAATCCTGCAGCGAAACTTCGTCCAGCGATAAAAAACCGAGTAAAACAATCCAAGAGACCTAACTTCACGACTTATAAATAACTGAGAGACTTTAAACGTCTACAGAATCACTCCCTTTCACGTTTGATTCTAACTTGTCTCCTCGAATCACGAACATCGTTCTTCCTATCTCATCAAACCAAGCTTAACTCCATCCATGTCCATCAACCTCTACACCTTCGTGGGTGCCACCAACGCTCTCCACCAACTCCTCGGCACCTCCACCGCCCCGGATAAAGACCCCGCCCTCGCCGCCAGCGCCCCCCTCCAATCCGCCGCCACTCAAGTCCTCGCCAAGATCACCGGCAACACCACCCAGGAAGTCTTCCACGAACTCCTCGATGAGCACGTCGTCACCATTCTCGAATCCATCGAACAAATCCGTGTCACCCAAGCCTACCAAGCCCTCGATACGGCCCTCATCGCCCTCATCGACGACACCTACGCCCTCGCCGACTTCCTCATGGGCGGCGGCGGCTGCGATCTCAACGACCCGAACTGCTACCTCCACTACAACTACAACGGATAGCCATGCCCAAGGAACCGGCTCACCCACCTTCCGACCCCACCCACGCCGCCTTCCCCACCACCTGCTGGACCCTCATCGTCGACCTCAAGCCCGATGCTGACCCCGCCCTCGAACAACGCCTTCTCGAAGAACTCTCTCGCAAATACTGGTTCCCCCTCTACGCCTTCGCCCGTCACCGTGGCATGACCTCCCACGATGGCGAGGACGCCGTGCAAAGCTTCTTCCTCCACATCGCCAACGCCGAATACTTCCGCAAAGCCGACCACGACAAAGGCAAACTCCGAACCTTTATCCTCACCGGCTTCACCCGTCACCTCAAAGACCTCAAAGCCAAAACCCATGCCCAAAAACGCGGCGGAGGCATCCTCACCCTCTCACTCGATACCGACCAAGCCGAGGAATGGCTCCACCTCGCTCCCGGAACCAAGCCCGAAGACGAAACTCTCACCTTCGAGCACCACTGGGCCACCAACCTCATCCGAATCGTCCTCGCCAACCTCGAACAACAAGCCGCAGCCAACACCCGCACTCAGCACCGCTTCAAGACCCTCAGCCAGTTCATCGATCCTTCTTCCAACCCCACCCTCACCATCAAGGAAGCCGCCAAACAGCTCGAAATCTCGCCCGCCGCCTGCGAAAAAGCCGTTCAACGCATCCGCCACGACTTCCGCCTCGCCATCCGCGAACAAATCGCCGCGACCCTCCGGAACCCCACCGAAGACTCCATCATCGCCGAACTTCAACAACTCCAGCAAGCCCTCACAAAACGATAACTCTCAAACCTTCCGCACCACCACCCGCATCGCATCCTCACTCACGATCCTCACCTGCTCTCCTGCTGCCAAAAAGCTATCCTCCGCCGTCACATCGATCTCCTCTCCCTGAAACACCGCCTTCCCCGAAGGCTTCAAGTCCGTCACCGCTTCCCCAGTCCAGCCCACCCGACTCTCCTCCTCTTCTTCCCCGTCAACAACAAACCCTGCCCCCTCAGCCAAAGCCCCAGGCAAAAAATACCGGTTCACAAACGGCACCTTCGGCAAGTATTTCATCATCAGCGACATCGCGAGAATCGATCCCAGCAAACCAGCCGACACCCCCGCCGCCGGAT
>JBCCZX010000133.1:0-9280 GCA_039186735.1 Verrucomicrobiota bacterium
CTTCGCCGTCACCGCCACTTCCCCCCCCCCCGAAACCAATCAAAGGTTCCTCGACGGTGTCGCCATCCCCAGCGCCACCTCCGCCACCTACAACATCGCCTCCGCCTCCGCCAACGACGAAGGCTCCTACACCGTCGAAATCACCAACAGCTACGCCACCATCACCTCGTCCCCCGCCTCCCTCACCCTCATCCCCGCCCCCACCGAAATCGCCCCCGGCGTCTCCCCCGTCCCCGCTTTCAACTCCACCATCTACGCCCTCGAAAACACCCCTGACGGCGGCGTCTTCGTCGGCGGTCAATTCACCAACTACAACGGCTTCTCCACCCACGACTACCTCGTCAAAATCAACCCCGACGGCACCCACGACTCCTCATTCACCCCTCCCGCCTTCAACAACTCCGTCCGCGACCTCGCCCTCCAGGACGACGGCAAACTCCTCGTCGTCGGCAACTTCTCTTCCATCACCGGCTCCTCCGCCCGCCGCCTTATCCGCCTGAACACAGATGGCTCTATCGACACCACTTTCGCCTCCGCCATCGCCGACGGCGCCAACGGCGACATCTACGCCGTCGAAATCGAACCCGACGGCAACATCCTCCTCGCCGGAGCCTTCTCCTCCTTCGCCAACACCTCCCTCTCCTCCGGCTCCCATGACCTCATCCGCCTCGCTCCCGACGGCTCAGTCCTTGCCAACACCACCAATGACCTCAGCGTCCGCATCCAGGACCTTCAACTCCTCCCCAACGGACAGTTCCTTGCCGCTTACGACACCTCTAGTAGCTCTGCCATCAAGGTCCGGCGCTACAACTCCGACCTCACCCCCGACTTCTCTTTCACCTACTCTTCCGGACGCACCGAAGTCGAACAAATCGCCCTCGCCAACGACGGTGACTACCTCTTCGCAGGACCAAACAACCTCCTCAAAATCAATCCCGACGCCACCACCGATACCACCTTCTTCACCCACAATGCCCGTGACGTCGAAGTCCAACTCAACGGGAAAATCCTCGCCGGTTCCTCGAACTCCCCCCGTCTCTTCCGCTTCCTCCCCGACACCACCGCCGACCCCATCTTCACCCTTGCTACTCCCCCCAACGGCGAAGTGAACCGCCTCGCCATCCGCGAAGACGGCAAAACCTGGGTCGCCGGTGCCTTCTCCACCTTCAACGGCCTCAGCCACTCCCGCCTCGTCCTCATCAACGGCGATGCCATCCCCCTCGCCATCACCTCCCAACCTGACTCCCTCGTCCTCGACCCCACCGAAGCCGCCACCTTCTCGATCTCCGCCACCGGCACCTCAGCCATCTCCTTCCAATGGTTCAAAGACGGCACCCCCCTTTCCGACTCCGCCAACATCTCCGGTTCCAACACCGACACTCTCACCATCACCTCCGTCTCCGAATCCAACGAAGGCGACTACACCTGCACCGTCACCAACGACTCCGGCTCCGAAACCTCCACCCCCGCCAACCTCCTCGTCCGCGGCGCCCCTGAATACACCTCCCAACCCTCCGACCTCACCCAACTCGCCGGCGGAAGCCTGACCCTCACCGCCGAAGTCATCGGTGCCAGTCCCCTGACCTACCAATGGCTCCTCAACAACCAACCCCTCGCCGACGGCGGCAACATCTCCGGCGCCACCACCAACTCCCTCACCATCTCCCCCGCCGGCACCGGCGACTCCGGCACCTACACCCTCGTCGCCACCAATGGCCTCGGCTCCACCAACTCCAACGATATCACCGTGACCATCAACCCCAACCCCGCCGCCATCGCAGACGGCTACACCCCGCCCACCATCGACGGAGCAGTCGAAGACATCCTCCCCCTCCCCGGCGGCGGCGTCCTCATCGCCGGTTCCTTCTCCTCCGTCACCGACGGTACCACCACCTCCAACTCCAACCTTGCTGTCGTCGAAGAAGGCGGCACCGTTCGCAACCTCCCCAACCTCTCAGCCGGTGCTGTCGTCCGCACCCTCCACCGACAGGCCGATGGAAAAATCCTCCTCGGTGGCGACTTCGCCCAGGTGAACGGCGTCAATCAATCCCGCCTCGCCCGCCTCAATGCCGACTTCACCCTCGACACCTCCTTCGTCCACGACGGACCCGCCTTCGGCTTCGGCTCCATCTACGACCTCGTCACCGACTCATCCGGTGACATCTACGTCGGCGGCACCCACTTCGGTTGGGGCACCACCGGAGCCTACGCCTACCTCACCAAACTCATGCCCGACGGCACCCACGACCTCTCCTTCGCCCCCACCATGTCCTCCTGGGTTTACTCCCTCGCCATGGCTGCAGATGACGACCTCTACGCCGGAGGCCTCTTTACAAACGTCGATGGTGATACCAATACCACGACCGACACCTACCTTGTCCGACTCAACCCCGACGGCACCGTCGACTTCGGCTTCGCCGCCGACCATTCCGGAACTTTCTCCGCCCGCAATATTTATCTCGACTCTCAAAACCGCCTCTACGCCAACTCAGCCTTCAACAATACCTTCCGCCGCTACCTCCCCGATGGCTCCGTCGACACCAGCTTCACCAATACCTTCAACAGCCGCGTCCTCGCCTACGCCGAAGACAGTAACGGACTCCCCCTCTTCGGCGGCCTCTTCACCACCGTCGACTCCTCACCCTCCAGCCGCCTCGCCCGCCTCGACGCCACTTTCACCCTCGACCCCGCCTTCGAAGTCGGCTCCGGCTTCGACAACCAAGTCAATGTCATCACTCCCTCCGGCAATAACCTTTGGATCGGCGGAACCTTCCTCAACTACAACGGCGTCTCCTCCCCCTACCTTGCCAAACTCCAAGGCGACCAAGAATCCGACCCCATCGAAGCCTACTACGACTCCTTCGGCATCCCCGTCAACGAACGCGACGACAACGCCAACAACGACGGCGACAACTTCCCCCTCCTCTTCGAATACCTCTACGAGTTCGACCCGACCCTCCCCGACTCTTGGTCCTTCCCCCTCATCGCCGGAAACTTCGGCACTTCAGGCGCAGACATCAATGCCCTCGAACCCACAGCCAACCTCGACCCCAACAAAACATACCGCGGTGTCCGCTACCGCCTTCCCAAGGACATGAAAGGCCTGACTTACGAAGTCGAAGCCACTCGTGACCTCACCTTTGTCCTCGACGGATCCCTGACCGTCAATGAATTCGGCTCTCCCATCGACGATGGCGACTACTGGATCCGCAGTTTTTACTTCACCCCCGACCTCACCCAAATTCCTGCCCTCTTCTACCGCCTCCAAATCTCTCGGCCCGACTGATTCTTATCACCTCCTCTCCAACAACAGACTCCCCCTCAATCGTCCTCCCGGCAGTCTCCCCAAACTGCCCTCATCTCCAAATCCATCCTTATCCCTTTCCCTTGCTCCCAAAACTCGCTGCAAAAATTGGCCCAGAGACCAGCGCTGGCAAACTCACGACCTTTTTGCCTTGCTGAATCTCCCCCCTCCTATCGAATACCCCAGCTATGTCAGCAGAAGAAAACATCGAAAAATCAAAGGCCCAACTCACTGAACTCGGAGTCTCCGTCGACGACGCCCTCCTTGAAAAAATCGTCAAAGGCTTCGGCATCGCCAACAACAGCCTCGACGCCTCCCTCGTCTCCGCGAGTGACAAGGGCGAGATGGACACCCTCAAGAGTGGATTCATGACCAAGAAGTTAGGCCTCGAAGACGACGCTGAAAAAGACGCCGCCGCCTCCGCTGTCATGGAGAAAATGAAGCAGTTCAAACAAAAGCGCCGCGGCGCCGTCTGCTACCTCCTCACCGTCGACCTCGGCAAGGAAAGTGCCATCCTCGGCTAACTACTCTCTCTGGCACAGCAACAACGCCCTCAAGCGGAGCTCCACCAGCTCCGCTTTTTTCGTCTCTTCCACTGGTTCCAGAGCTCTTACAGCCCCTCTCGCGAACCTAATCGATTTACCCTAATCCTTGGCTTGCAAACCCCTCTCTGAGTGCAAGCATGAAAGCTGTATGAACTCTCGCACAACAGTCATCATTCTAACTCTGCTTCTTGCCACTGAAGCAGCCAACGCCTTCAGCAGCTACCTCAATACTTGGAGAAGTATCTATCCCAATTCGGCTTCCGAGAACGGCGTGAACTGCGCACTCTGCCACCGCAGTACGAGCGGCGGAAACGGCTGGAACTTTTACGGCTGGGCCATGCGTGAAGAACGCTTCAACAATGGCCTAAATATCTCTGCTGCCATTCTCGCAATCGAAAACCTCGACTCCGACGGTAATGGTGATTCCAATCTCGACGAAATCAACGCCGACACCCAACCGGGTTGGACTATCGGAAACGTAAATACCCACTTTTTTAAGAACGGCACGACAACACTCAACCAACCACCTCCCTCCCAAGGCACACCCGACCCCGCCGCACCCGCCGACCCCTTCGACGCTTGGATCGCCATGTTCAACCTCACCGGCAACGACACTCTCAAGGAAGCCGACCCCGACGAAGACGGCTCCACCAACGAAGATGAATACCGCCTCGGCGGCCTCCCCGACGATTCCTCGTCCTTCCCCAACCCCGAGGTCACCCCTAACGGCGGCACCAACCCCTCCTTCACCATTGATGTCCGCATCGACGACAACAACCTCACCTTCACGCCCAAATGGTCTCGCACCCTCAGCAGCTTCAACGACACCAACTTCACCACCACCTCCGACGCCGCCTCACCCTTCGGAAGTTCCTACGTCAGGCGAACCTTCAATACCGACCTCACCAACGAAGCCATCCTCTTTTTCCGCATGGAAGAGTAACAAGTCCCGCCCCCCAATCTCTCCCAAAAACTCCAACTCCGGCCGCAACACCACCGCGGCTGGAGTCCCATCCTCACGCGCCTTCCCACAACTCGTACAGGAAGCAAACCCCTCCCGATAATTCTCCTCCTCTCCCGCCCCATCACCCGGCAACTCGAGGACCGCCCGCCCATTTGGCAAACGGCCAATCCGCAACGGATGCAGCCAACACGGCACCGGCTTGTAAAACCACGGATGCTGACCCTCAGCCATCGCCAAAGACTGCAAGCGACACCGACTCTCGCCATCCAAAAACACACACCGCGTCCGCGGGAAATGCTTCGGATAACTCTCTCCCAACTGCCCCTCATCCGCCCCCAACACTCGCGTCTTCCACTTCCCCTCCCGCTCCTCGAACCACTCCCCCGGCAACACTTCCTCAATCACCTCCCGCTCCTCCTCCCCGACAAATACCCCGTCGTGACAACACATCCCCCGACACCGCGCCAAGTCACACCCCCGCAACCCCACCTCCAACGACCCCCGGTCCACCGCCATCTCCCGCACCACCTCCCGCAATTCCCCCTCCACTCCAGGAAACGCCGTCAAACCCCTCACCTCCCCATCCAATCTCTCCCAGCCAACCCCGTCCAAACAAAAACAACCCCATCACCCACTACCCATCACTCCCCCAATGCCGCCTCCAAAATCTCCGCCACCACCAAGTTCGCTTCCGGCGACGACAACGCATCAACCGGACACTCCCCCCGCACCACCTCACGCAAATACACCCACTGATCCGAGAGCGCCCCCGCCATCTTTCTCACCCGCTCGGGATTCCGTTGCCCATCCGGCGCACGGGACTCCAACTGATCCCACTTCCCGGCATGCAACGACCCCCTCGTCCCAAAGACATCCATCTCCTTGCAATCATGCGTCCACGCCCAAGAGGCCTGAATCACCGCCTGCGCAGTCTTGTAACGCAAAAGAATCGTCGCATCGTCATCAACCACTCCATCCCCACTCTTCACATGATGAACCAACGCCGTGACTTCCTCCGGTCGCTGCCCATCCATCAGCCACGTCGCAATCACCGCCCCGGAACATCCGAAATCCACTGACGCCCCCCCGCCCTTCCCCTCCTCCGACATCAACCACTTCAAAAACTCCGGCCGACAACCAATCTCCTCCGGACCCTTGTGCCCATGCCGAAACACCATCCGCCGCACCTCGCCAATTCCACCCTCCTTCACCGTCCGCCCCACCTCCCGCACCGACGCATACCAACTCGTCTCAAAATTCGTCAGCACCAACACCCCATACTCCTCCCCCAACTCCACCATCCGCTTCGCCCGCTCCGCCGAAAAATCGAGCGGCTTCTCCAAAAACACATGCACCCCTCTCGGCGCACACGCCTCCACCACCCTCAAATGCTCACCAATCGACGTCATCCCGCTCACCGCCTCCGGCTCACTCTCCTCAATCATCTTCTCCAAATCCGAAAACACCGACACCCCCTTCATCTCCTCTCGCAACGCAAAACGCGCTGCCAACTCCTCATCCGGCTCCCACACCCCCACCAAAGTCACATCATCCCGGCGCGACGCCCCCATCACACTCTCAACGTGCCCGTGAGACAACCCGGCCACTGCCAGCCGCAGCGGTCCGGTCCCCTTCGAAAACCGAACCTCACCTCCCCACACCCCCGTCCACACCAACAACAAACTAAGAAAAAAACCACAACGCATCAAAAGGCATACGTCACAAACCCACTCCCGTTTACTCAACTACCCAAAAAAATTCCCGCAAGCACCCTGCCCCAGACACAAAAAAACGGCGCGAGTCGCCTCGCACCGTTCCCGAAAATTTGCAGCGGAAAAACCTTATCCCGCGAGAAGACCCATCGCATCGGCCGCCCGGCAGGAGTAACCCCACTCGTTATCGTACCAAGAACAAACCTTAATCATGTTCGAACCCATCGCCATCGTGAGTCCGGCGTCAAAAATCGAGCTGTGCGGATTGCCCACGATATCCTGCAACACGAGCGGATCCTCCGAATACTCCAACACTCCCTTCAACGGTCCCTCTGCAGCCACCTTGAACGCCTCGTTCACCGCCTCAACGCTCACTTCACTCTTTGTGATCGCCACGAAGTCGGTCAAAGAACCAGTCGGAGTCGGCACTCGGAACGCTCCCCCATTCAGCTTCCCGTTCAATTCAGGAATCACCAAACCAATCGCCTTCGCCGCCCCAGTCGAAGAAGGAACAATGTTAATCGCCGCCGAACGCGCCCGACGCAAATCACCATGCGGCGCATCCAACAAACGCTGATCCCCCGTATAAGAGTGAATCGTACTCATCATTCCTTGCTCCACTCCGAAGGTGTCGTTCAAAACCTTCACCAACGGTGCCAAACAATTCGTCGTGCACGACGCATTTGAGACAATATTGTGCTTCGCCGCATCATACTCACTATCGTTGATCCCAAGACACATCGTCAAATCAGGCTCTTTCGCAGGAGCCGAAATCAAAACCTTCTTCGCTCCCGCTTCGATGTGCTTACCCGAACCCGCACGATCCACGAAGAATCCCGTAGATTCGAGAACCACCTCCACTCCCCAATCTGCCCACTTCAGCTGGGCCGGGTCACGCTCCGCCGATGCATGAATCTTGTGACCGTTCACAATGATAAAGTCATCATCGAAGCTCACCTCCCCATCAAAAATTCCCTGGCTGGAATCATACTTGAGCAAGTGCGCCAAAGTCTTGTTATCGGTCAGGTCATTGATGCCCGCCACCTTCTCGAGCTCACCCTTCGCGGCGAGTGCCCGGAGGACCATGCGCCCAATGCGCCCAAATCCGTTAATTCCGTAATTTGCCATTGTCTTGATTTCGTCGTTTTTGCCGTCAGCCCTACGCCGACAGCGCATTGCGCATACCCAAGGACTCCTCCCCCGTCAAGAATCACCCCCTTTCCCCACCAAAAACCCCTCCCCGTCCACCTCCCAACCCGCCGGAATCACCGCCGCAGGCAACATTCGCCCCGCCGTTCCCGATTTCCAACCGGGCTGAAATGTGGAATGCCGCGCCCGACTCAAATCCTCGTTCGGATGCCGCAACGACCACGCCACCACCCGCTCCCCAGCCAACTGCACCGGAAAAACCCGCCCCTCGCGAAAAACATGTTCCCCTCCCCTCCACTCTCCCACCAACTGCACCTCCCGCCCTTCCTCCGCCATCCGACTCGCCAAATCCTCCCGCCCCGCCTTCAACACCAGCCGCTCTACCAATTCCTCCCGCGCTACCTTCGCCACCTCCGCATCACTCGCCCCCACCGGCACCAAGACCACCCGCGCCCCCACCATCGGAGGCAACAACACCCCCAACACCACATCCAATTTCCCCGCCCTATCCCACTCCAACAACACCCGCTCCCCCCGCTTCCAAAACGACACCTGCTCCAACTCCCGCGCCTGCCGCGCCAACTCCTGGAATTCACCCCCCTCCATCTCCCCCAACTCATGCACCGCCTCCCACCACTCCTCCGGCTCCTCTCGCAAAAACAATCCCGGATCCGAAAACGTCCGCTGATCCACCCTCTCCAACCCAAAACTCTCCCGCGCCAACTCCCGCCACACCCCTGCCACCCGCTCTGCACTCGCCTCCCGCGGCGCAATCGCCTCCCCAAAACTCACCGTCACCCCAGCCGCCAACTTCCGCGGCCACTTCCCGAAAAATCGCCCACCCGCAAAACTCGTCCATGTCCCCCACAACCCATGCAGATACGCCGGCACCACCGGGCACTTCGCCTTCCGCGCAATCATCTCAAAACCCCGCTTCACCTCACAAACCGCCCCACTCCGCGTCAACTGACCCTCCGGAAAAATACACACCACACTCCCCTTCGCCACTTCCTCCGCCGCCACCCGAATCGCATCCTTCGCCCGCTGTGGCGACACCGGCACCGCATCAAAAATCCGCGCAAACTTCCCCACCCACTTCCGCCGATAACACTGCTCCGCCATAATGAAACGCACCGGCCGCGGACTCGCCGCCGCAATCACCAACGCATCCACAAAACTCACATGGTTCGGACACAACACCACCCCGCCCTCCATCGGCATGTTCTTCGCCTTCCGCACCCGAATCCGATAAATCGACCGAATCAAACTCAAAGCAATCAACTTCCAAAAATGCTGCGGCAACAAACGCATCACAAACACCGTCGCCCCCACTGCCAACAAACCAAACCCCAACATCTGCATCTCCACCGGCGCCCCCATCTTCCGCATCCCCAACTGCAAACCCACCGCCGTCGCCCCCGCCAAGTTGTTCACCAAATTCGAAACACTCATCACCTTCCCCCGCTCACCCTCCGGACTGATATCCACCAAAAACGCCTTCATCGGCACTAGAAAGACCGCCGCCCCTGCTCCTGCTACCAGAAGTCCCGTATAAAACCCTCCCGTCCCCCCCTCCACAAAAGCCAGCGACAACACCCCCGCCGCC
>JBCCZX010000134.1:0-9251 GCA_039186735.1 Verrucomicrobiota bacterium
CTTCGTCGGGGGGCTGCTCTACGGCGTGGTGAAGCAGTGGGATTCGCTCCGCTGCGCCCAGTTCGGCTGGGCCAGCGGCGCGTTCGTCGCCACGCTGCTGACCGACTACGCCCGGCCCGCCGACGAGCAGCAGATCTGGAGCATCTGGGAAGGCAACGCCCGCGTACAGCGTTAGGCAACAGGTGTACGCTATCGGTTCAACGCCCCGCGTTCGGCGGGCGAAACACCCAGGAGCCCCGCCATCGCCGGTCAACCCAACGTCATCCTGATCCTGACCGACGATCAAGGCTACGGCGACATGGCGTGTCACGGCAACCCGTGGCTGAAAACCCCGGAGATGGATCGGCTGCACGCCGACTCGGTCCGCCTCACCGACTTCCACGTCGACCCCACTTGCTCTCCCACCCGTGCCGCCCTCATGACCGGACGCTATGCCACCCGCACCGGCGTCTGGCTCACTTACGGTAGCCGTCACCATCTCCGCCGCGATGAAGTGACCATGGCCGACGCCTTCCAACAAAGCGGCTACAAAACAGCCATCTTCGGAAAGTGGCATCTCGGCGACAACTATCCCTTCCGGCCCTCTGACCGCGGATTCGACGAATCCTTCATCCACGGCGGTGGGGTCGTAGGCGAAACTCCCGACTACTGGGACAACAACTACTACGACGACATCTACTTCCGGGATAACGAACCCGAACAATCCCAAGGATACTGCACCGACCTCTGGTTCAGCGAAGCCATCTCGTTCGCCGAAAAAAACAAAAACAATCCCTTCTTTATCTACCTCTCCGCCAATGCCCCTCATGGACCCCTTCATGTCCCCGAAAAATACTCCCTACCCTACGCTGAACACGGAACCAAACGCGCCCTCTTCTACGGCATGATCGCCAGCATCGACGAAAACCTCGGCCGCCTCCGTCAAAAGCTCGTCGATCTCAAGATCGACCGCGACACCCTTTTCATCTACCTCAATGACAACGGAACAGCTGGCGGCTACAACGAGCGACAAAAAATCGTCAACGGGAAGAAAACCTGGACCCACAGTGGCTACAACGCCGGCATGCGCGGACGAAAAGGTTCCGCCTACGAAGGAGGACATCGCGCCGCCTGCTTTCTCAGCTGGCCCAACGGAAATCTCACAGGTGGCCGCGACCTCCACGGCCTCACGGCTCACTTCGACCTCATGCCCACTCTCATCGAGCTCTGTGACCTCGAACCTCAACCCAAAGTGAACTTCGATGGCACCTCCCTCGCGCCTTCACTCAAACTCGATGGCCCCCCTGTCCCCGAACGCACACTTTTCGTCCATCACCAAGGCCGCTTTGGAAAACCCATCGAAGCCGGCGACCTCATCAAAGACAAAGACTTCGCCGCCATGAAAACCCCTTGGCGCCTCGTCGGAAAAGAGCTCTACAACCTCGATTCCGACCCCGGCCAACGCACCAATGTCGCCGCCAACCACCCCAAAATTACCACCGAGCTCCGCCAAGCCTACGAAGCTTGGTGGAACGACGTCACCTCCCAAGCCGACACCTTTTGCCCCTTCGTCATCAATCCCGACAAACAACGCACCGTGATGATTTCCTCCCAAAACCTCCTCGGAGGTGAAATGGTCGCCTACTCCCAACGCCACGTCCGCGCCGCCGCCCCCGCTGGCCGTTGGACCATCATCGACGTCGAAAAACCCGGCCGCTACCGCGTCAGCCTCGCCCGCTGGCCCCGCGAATCAAAACTCCCCATCTCCGCTCCTCCCAAAACCTACCAACTTGCACCCGAAACTCACGAAATGTTCGAACGCAAGGACCAAGCCCTCAAAATCACCTCCGCCCAACTCCAAATTGGCGACGTCCAACAAAACATCGAAGTCCAGCCAACCGACGCCGAAGTCTCCTTCATCGTCGATCTCCCCGCCGGCGAACAGCGCTTCGAAGCCTCCTTCAGCGACCAAAACGAAAAATCCTACACCGCTTACTTCGCCTACCTCGAACCCGCCCCGACAAACGAAGTCACCCTCTTCGACGGAAAAACCCTCACCGGTTGGACCAGTAATGCCGCTATTAATTGGACCGTCCAAGACGGCATCATCACCGCCGACTCCGGCCCCATCGGCCTTCTCCTCTCCGAAAAGAAATACGAAAACTACGAACTCAAACTTGAATTCAAAGCCGCCCTTGGCTCCAACAGCGGCATCTTCCTCAACACCGAACCCATCGTAAAAGACGAAGCTATCGACTGCTACGAAATCAATATCGCCGGCCCCTCCAACCCCTTTCCCACCGGCAGCCTCGTCAAACACGTCAAAATCGAAGGCAAAGGTGAAAAAGACAGCTGGCGTTCATACCATCTCATCGTCAACGACGGCGTCGTCTCCGTCACCCTCGATGGCGAAAAACTCTACGAATACGTCGCCAATCCCCGCCGCCCCGCCGGACACATCGGCCTCCAAAAAAATCTCGGCCAGATTGCTTTCCGGAACATCACTCTACGCGAACTTTAAAACACTTGGCATCAAGCTCAGAGATCCAGCCTACCCCCTTCAGCCCCAGCGGACACAAGTCTGGGTGCGTTCCAGTATCGAAAACAAGAAATCGCAAAACCGTTATCGCTAAGAGAAAATCGTCACTGACCGATGAAACAAATACTCCTCCTTCTGGCAATCCTGCTCGCCTTCCCCAGCTCACCCGCAAAGTCAATCGCCTACATCTACGGTGACGTCGCCGCGAACGGAACAATCCCTTCAGGTGCAGCCTCTCCCTATGACCAAATGCTTCTCACCGACTCGGGAAACACAGGCCTCTCTCAATTCAAGACTCTCGTCGAAAACCAAGGCTACACCATCAGCCAGCACTACGACCAAACCACGACCCTTGATTCCATTTTCCTGAATCAATTCGATGCCATTATCTTCGGCCTCCATCAAAAGACTTGGTCACTTACCGAACAAACAGCCTTGAATCTTTGGTTGAACAACGGCGGAGGCATCCTCATGTATTCCGACTCCGCAGCAGGCGGACTCTTCTCCCAAATTGGCATCAAAAACCAAACCGGCCAAACCGCTGTCAATTCCATCCTCGCAAACTACGGCATGCAAGTCGCCGTCGACCAAGGCGGCGGAACGCGCGGCTATCAGCCAGACCCCGACTCCCCCAACCCCATCATCTGGGACCAACCGACCTTTGAAGGCGAAGGCGTTTCCCCCATCGCCGTCGATCCCAATGGCTCTGCCACCGTTCTCATTCCCCTCGACCCCGCAAACCGAGTCTCAAACGGGAACCTCAGCATCGACTCGGTCGGCATCACCATCGCCAACCCTATCTGGGCTGCCATCGCTCACACACGCGTCGGCGATGGCAACATCATCGCTATCTTCGATCGACAACCGATTTGGAACAACGGCCCCGGCTCCGACATCAACGAAGAAGACAACGAAGAAATCCTTCGCCGCATCATCCGCTTCCTCGCCCTCGATTACGGAAACTCCTCCGAATGGCTTCAGTTCACCTGCCAACCCGATACCGCTCCCGCTCTCGAAGTCTCCTTTCGACAATGGACAAATGGAGTCGGCCAGCTCGGATTCGACTACACCGCCCGTAACAACAAATTCGCTCTCGAACAACAAGCGGGCCTCACCTCCGAAGACTGGCCAACGGAGTCCAATCTCGTGGAAACAGTGAGCAGAGTTCCTTTCGGAGACAATGAAAGCGAAATCGTCACCCTCCGCCTCCTCCCGGACAACAACTCGACCTCTTGGTTCGCCCGCCTCTCAGTCTCACCCGATATCCCTCCCGTCATTCCCGTCGTATCGGTCAATGGCGACAGCCTTGTCGCGGTCGCAGGCTCCGCTTGGCTCGAAGGAGACGTCACGAACGCTTCTTCACAAATTTGGTCGAAACTCAGCGGTCCCGGCACAGTCACCTTCAACGACTCATCCTCCGCTCAAACAACGGCCACTTTCTCGCAACCGGGTTCCTATCAAATCCAACTCACCGCCTCCAGCGCTACCGACTCCGCAAGAGCTATGCACCTCATCGAAGCAGTGGCCACTTCGGACATCACAGTCGCCATCAATTGCGGCGGCTCATTATTCTCTGCCAACACCGGCATCACCTACTCGGAAGATCAATACTTCAACGGCGGCGGCATCGACAATTTCCCGAACAACCCCGTCGCATTCACCGACGACGACGCTCTCTACAACACTGCCCGCTCAAAAAACAACACCTTCACCGGCTACACCATCCCGGTTCCCAATGGAAACTACCTCCTTCATCTTCAATTTGCCGAGACCTTCTTCACCAGTGGTGGAAGCCGCGTCTTCGACACCTCTGTGGAAGGCAGCCTAGTCATCGACAATCTCGACCTCGCCGCCGTTGCAGGCAAATGGGTCGCCTACACCGAAACCGTTCCTGTGACCGTATCCGACCGAAATCTCGATCTCACCGTCACCGCCTCGGCCAACAATCCCCTCCTCAACGCGATTGTGGTCGTCAGCCAAACCTAGCGCCGAAATGACCTGATGCCTCGAATCCTAGCCTTCGACGCCAACGGCAAGAGAGAGAACTGCCGACACGGCAGAACCCGGCAAAACATTGCCAAAGGCACCATTCCCCCCTACTGCGCTTGTCTCAGCGCACATGTTTCAACTCATCTACCGCAAGTACGCCCGCAAAATCCGCTGGAAAGACGACCTTCTCTCCGGGCTGACCGTCGCCCTCGCCCTCGTACCGGAAGCGGTCGCCTTTGCCTTTGTCGCTGGCGTTGACCCTCTCGTCGGACTCTACGCCGCCTTCTTCGTTGGGCTCATCACCGCCGCTTTCGGGGGCCGCCCCGGCATGATCTCGGGAGCGACCGGCGCCATGGCCGTCGCCATGACTGCCCTCGTGACTCTCTACGGCCTCGAATACCTCCTCGCCGCCGTCGTTCTCGCCGGAATCATCCAAATCATCACCGGCATCCTCAAACTCGGACGCTTCATCCGCATCCTTCCCCACCCAGTCATGCTCGGCTTTGTCAACGGCCTCGCCATCGTCATCGGCCTCGCTCAATTCGGACAATTCAAAACCAATCACCGCATCGCTTACCAGGAAGCCGACGGACATGGCGTTGCCGGTTTTCAGGTTATCGGAGATTGGCTCTCTCCATCCGACCCCGCTCTCTCGATCATTTCTAGCATGATCGTCGCTACCATGCTCATCATCCACTTCCTCCCCAAATTCACCCGCGCAGTTCCCGCTCCCCTCGTCGCCATCGTCCTCGGCACCCTCGCCGTCTCATTCACCCCCCTCCAAACCACCACCGTCGGCGACGTCCTCAACACCCAGCGACAACTCCAAGCCGAAAAAGAAGTCAAAACCAAACAGTTCGCCACCGAAAAACCAGACCTGCAAGTCAAAGACATCAAGACTCGTGCTGACGAACTCGCCGCTTCCCCGATCACCAAAGACGAACTCGAAGCCTTCCTCGGCCGCTCCATTCCTGTCGGCCTCCAAGCTGGCCTTCCTCAGTTCCACATCCCGCAAATCGACTGGAAAGACACCGACGCCCTCAAGGCCATCCTCTTCCTCGCCGTCACCCTCGCCTCCATTGGCCTCATCGAATCCCTCATGACCCTCTCCCTCATCGACGAACTCACCGAAACCCGTGGCTCCACCCCCCGCGAATGCCTCGGTCAAGGTGCCGCCAACGTCGTCACCGGCTTCTTCGGCGGCATGGGCGGCTGCGCCATGATCGGCCAATCCATGATCAACATCAATTCCGGTGGTCGAGGGCGCCTCTCGGGAATCTCCGCCGCCGTCTTCCTCCTCGGCTTCATTCTCTTTGCCCCCGGCCTCATCGAAATGATCCCCATCGCCTCTCTCGTCGGAGTCATGTTCATGGTCGTCATCGCCACCTTCGAGTGGTCCTCCCTCCGCCTCGTCGGAAAAGTCCCCGCCGCCGACATCGTCGTCATCGTTCTCGTCTCTGGCGTCACCGTATTCCTCCACAACCTCGCTCTCGGTGTCGGCGTCGGCATCGCCGCTTCCGCCCTCGTTTACGCTTGGGAACATGCCAAAGACCTGAAACTCCATCTGATTGACGAGCAAGAAAACGCCCGCACCTACGAAGTCGAAGGCCCTCTCTTCTTTGGTTCTATCCAACAATTTAAGGAACTCTTCACCCCTGCCGATGATCCCAACGACGTATACCTCTCCTTCGACAAATCTAAAGTCTTCGACAACTCAGCCATCGAAGCCGTTCACAGCATCAGCGAAAAATATCGCAAACTTGGCAAACGCCTCCACATCCAGGACCTCTCCCCCGGCTCCTCAAAAGTCCTTCTCAAAGCCGGCGACCTCGTCGAAGGTGAATTCTACGGCAAAGTCAAAAGCAACGGTCACTAATCACTAGAGACTCCCCAACAAGTAGAGCACCCGCTCTCCCGCCTTACTCACCTGTCTCTCTTCAATCGTGACCTTCGTTGCCAACAACTGCTCCATCATGTGCACCTCAAATCGCCTCGCCGCAGGATACGCATCATAAATCGCCTTCAACGGATTGTGAAATTCTTCCAAACGCAATCCCTCTCCCGATTCATGATGCAACCGCGCCGAAACCCCCGACTTCTCCCACAAATCCACAAATCTTCCACAGCGTTCCGCCAACGACTTTCCAGTCGAAACCTTCTTCTGCCACTGCTCCCTTCTCGTCTGAAAAAAGCGAAACATCAACTTCTCCGGCGCTGGCTGCCCAAACTGCTCACCCACCGCCTTCATAAATTCCAAGGTCAATTCCACCCCCGCCTGCGGAAACAATGGCTCCGCCTTCTCCGTGAGCCGATACAACTTTTCTGGCCGCCCAACTCCCACCTCCGTCCGCGGCACCCGCCAACACTCCAAATAACCCTTCTTCTCCAACGTCACACAATGCTGCTTCACCCCCATATAACTCATCCCCAACAACCGAGCCAAATCCGACACCGGCATCCCCTCCGACTTTTTCAGCGCTTCCAAAATCTCCGCCTGCGAAGGCCTCGAAATGTCACGCAAAGCTTGTGAAAACATGCAAAAACAATTGAATCTCAACACCTAATACCTGAACCAAACCCCATTACAAACCGACCATTTTGACATAATCGCTCCACAACCTAAACTCCTTAAACTGAACACATGACCTCTGACCCGATTTACCAACGAGAGATCGAATTCCGTCCCTCTGCCCCGGGCCGTTTTCCCCAGGTTGACCCTGCCGACTGGAACAACCCAGCCTGGCAACTTCGCAAATCCCTCAAAACCCTCCCTCAACTCGAAGAAAACCTCACCCTCGCTGAAGAAGAGCGCGCCGGTCTCCTTCTCACCGGAACCAAACTCGCCACCTCCGTGACCCCCCACTTCTTCAACCTGGTCGGCGAAGACCCCGAAGACCCCATTCGTCGCCAAGTCATCCCCCGCATCGAAGAAAGCCTCACCGACCCAGCCGAAATGTCAGATCCCTGCGGTGAAGACTCCCACATGCCCGTCCCCGGCCTGGTCCACCGCTACCCCGACCGTGTTCTCTTCCTCGTTACCGACCGCTGCGCCTCCTACTGTCGCTACTGCACGCGCTCTCGCGTCGTCTCCGGTGTCTCCGACCAAAAACTCGAAACTCAGTGGGAAGCCGCTTTCGAATACCTCGAACAAACCCCTTCCGTTCGCGACGTCCTCCTCTCCGGTGGGGATCCCCTGCTTCTCTCCGACAACCGACTCAACAAAATCCTCACCCGTCTGCGTCAAATCCCCCACATCCAATTCGTTCGCATCGGCTCCCGCATCCCCCTCTTCCTCCCTCAACGAATCACCCCCGAGCTTTGCCAAATGCTAGCGCGACACCACCCCCTCTTCATTTCCATTCACACCAATCACCCCCGGGAACTCACCTCCGAAGTGCGCGAGAGCCTCTCTCGCCTCTCGAGAGCCGGCATCCAACTCGGCAATCAATCCGTCCTCCTGCGCGGCGTCAACGACACCCTCCCCGTCCAAACCGCCCTCGTCCACAAACTCCTCATGTGCCGCGTCAAACCCTACTACCTTTACCAGTGCGACCTCATCAAAGGCTCCGCCCATCTACGGACATCCATCCACACCGGACTCAAACTCATCGCGCAACTTCGCGGCCACACCTCTGGCTACGCCATCCCCCAATACGTCCTCGACGCACCCGGCGGCGGAGGAAAAGTCCCCCTCAATCCCCAAACCATCATCTCCCACGACGACCAACAAATCATCGTGCAAAACTACGAAGGCAAAAAATTCGCCTACCCCGAAGTCGGAGCAAACTTTGCCAGAACTTAAAGCCCCGTCAACTGCCTGACCAAATTTGCATCCACTACAAAACTCCCCTGCCCCTTCCCTTGCACCGCCCCTCCCTCTGCAACCTCATAATTAAAAACTGCAGGAATTTTGACCCCCGGTCGCTGCGACATCAGGTAAACCCGAATCGCTAAAGGCTCCTTGCCATTTCCTCCCGGCAAACTCTTCGTCTTGAACTCAACCAAGTTCTCGCCATCCCTCGCCCCCCCAATCACCACCTCCGCTTGCTTGGTATTCGCAAAGGTATGTCGGCTTGTTCGGTTCACTTGCACAGTCACTTCGCGATTCGGACAATAGGCATAAACCTTGGCAATATACTTTACGGGAGCCTTCAACTGAACCGCCGGAATCGCTGGCATTGCCCCCGTCGGAGTAAATTCAGCCTTCTCCAAAACACTCATATCGCCCTTTGCCAACGACGCTTTGACCTCGGGCAACGCGGCCAAATTAATAAACTCCGCACCATCGTATTTCCACCCGTTCTCCTGAACATACGACAACACCAACAGATTATCCGTTGGCTCACCCCCAACTCCAAAGTCCACCTTACCAAAGTAGACCGCCTTCGCCGTCATCCCCTGCACCTTCAAACGTACCAACTCCAGTCCGCCTAACGCAGGTGGCGCCGTCGGCAATCGAAACACCGCGCCAGGAAAGGGCTGCTTCTCCGATAAGATCCGATTCCGCGTCTCCACCTGCCTTCGGCGCGACGTCGTCTCCTGCCAACCCGCATAATTCTTCGTCACCATTGCCATCCGCCACTTCTTGTAAACACCTTCAAAAAGCCCCCGCATCTGTTGCTGACCCGAAACCACCGGGCTCAACATCAATACTATCAATAAACCGCCAACCTGCTTCATGCTGGAGGAAACTATCGACAAATAGGGCACAATCCGAACACCTTTTTCGGACAAGATGGCACTC
>JBCCZX010000135.1:0-9154 GCA_039186735.1 Verrucomicrobiota bacterium
AGCTGTCGAACACGGCATCAAGACAGTCGATGAGTCAAAAGGTATCTGGTTTGACTATCCACTAATTGGCAAATTCGAGATACAGACGAGCACCACGATGGAACCGGGAAGCTCGAATTACGCTCTCAGGATCATATGCGATCAGGATATCGAGCGGGAACTCGATATGATCACGTGGCTTGCTCAAGCTTATCGAATCAAGGAGTTCTAGGGCAGCAAAATGAACGAGCAGAACAAGCGGATGGTGGCAACCAGATACAGCGTTAGAGTTTGCGGAGGCTTACTTGCTTCGGAGAGACCGTTCTGGTATTTAAAAGTCATCAGGCCTCACATCCTAGACGTCCTGCTAAGAAATGAAATACGCGAATAGCTATGCATAGCGACCTGTATTCAAGACTTCTTCCGCCACTGATTCAGTCGCTTACAGCGCAGCTAATGATCGTAGGCATCTTTCTCGTTGGATTTAGTCATGTTAGATCTGCATTAGACAATCCGCGATTATTCCGCACAGGACTTTACTGGCGGAACAGCCTAATTCTCTCCGCGATCCTAGTCTTTACTGCATACGGAAATCTGTCATGGGCAATCGAGTTTGACGTTCCAGGATCTGATGTTGAAGAGAAAGCACTTCTATCGCCAAAGGCTTTGATACTCTTTCTCGTGCCCCTTGATCTCATTATGGTCGCTTCAATCGGAGGCATGTTCCTAGCACTAAGCAGAAGCGTCTCCCCAGATGATTCAAATGGAGACGAAGAGTTTAAGAAGTGGGATCAACAACCTCGTCAGCGTGCGAGATCCACAATCGCGTTCTTATTCACTTCCTGCATCGTTTGGCATGGCGCTTGCATTTTGTGGTGGTTTGCATGGTTTGGCACTCCTAGGTTTAACTGGACGAGTATCGTTTTTCACGTAACAGCAACGTCAGTCCACCTTCTCTTGCTTCTCGTATGGCTGCGCGTGACTTCTGTGACGCGCTCCAAGCGAATCACCAAAAAGCTAGAGTGGGCGGGAACACTGGCTTTCTGCATCGTTGTATTTTCGGTCTACTTCATACGGATGAGTTGGTATCTCGACGTTGCGATTGCAAATTTTGAAGCCCAAACGAGCAGACCAAACGCAGAAAAAGTCGGCGCACGCCAGCCCGCTACCGCTGTGGAGTCGAAACCAGAAGATGCCAAAAAACCTAACCGTGTATTGGAGGAGCGCGCCCAGTAGCGGATTTGTGGCCTATGACGCTATGCGTCGAACAAATCCTGCTCGTTGATGTCAGGGCCGGTAGTGATGAGTTCGAATTGGCGGTCGACGTTGAGGCGGAGGGTGGCGAGGTGTTGTTGGAACCAGGTTTCGGGGTCGATCATGGAGAGCATGTTTCGCCCGCGGGCCCTGTAGAGGTAGTAGGTTTGGCCGACGACGGGTTCGAAGTTGATGTCGGCTTCGTAGGCGAGTTTGTTCCAGTTGAAGTGGTTGATGGCGGTGATGTATTGCTCGCGGATTTCGACGAGCTTTTGTTGGAGGTCGCGTTCGACCTGGGAGACGCCGCGGGTTTTGAAGTTGGTGAGGTCGTTGGGGGTGATGGCGGGGGAGAGGGTGGACGTGGGGTAGGGGAGAAAGGCCTTGGAGGGCTTTTCTTCGGCGATTTGCTGGTTGAGGATTTCCTCGGTTTCGTCCGGTGCGGTCATCGTCGACATGGGCGACTGTCGGGCCAAAGCGACAGTGCGCAAGGGGAGATTATCAGGTGAGGTGGGGTGAGTCGAGGTCGGAGGGGTCGCGGGTTGGGGAGGTCACGCAGATTTGCGCGGATTTGGACGCTGATTTTTCTTTTTGGTGGGATTTGGATTTGGTGTGGGCGTTTTTTTTGAGAAGGGAGAGAGGATTGGGTTTGGGCGGGGTGTGGTGGGGCGGCTTCGTCGAAGCCGATCTACCGACTTAGGTGGGTTGCCAGTTGAGTTCGGCGAGGAGGGATTCGAAGGCTTTGCCGTATTCGAGGTAGGAGGCGTAGGCTTGGTCCCAGTCGGGTTCTTGGCCGTCGGTAACGTGGAAAACGGTGGCGACGTGGGGTTCGATGGCGAAGCCGCCGTCGTAGCCGTCGGTTTTGAGTTCGGCGAGGATTTCGCGGACGAAGCCCTGGCCGTCGCCGGGGAGGGTGTATTTTTCGGGTTCGGTTTCTCCGGGGGGTGGGTTGAGGCAGTCTTTGATGTGGACGTGGACGGTGTGTTCTTTGGTGGCGCGGTAGAATTCGAGGGCGTTTTGCCAGGGGAAGGAGCCGTCTTCGCGGGGTTGGGAGTGGTCGAGGCGAAAACAGGGGTTGCCGGTGTCGAAGATGAGTTGGAGGCCGGGGACTTCTTCTAATAATTGGAGGGTGTGTTGGGGGGAGAAGCCGCCGTAGTTGTGGCAGTTTTCGTGGGCGGCGATGAGGCCGTGGTCGTCGAAGCGGGTTTTGATTTCGCGGAGGCGTTTGAAGCGTTCTTGTTCGTTTTGGTCGGAGCCCCAGGGTTCTTGGGCATAGGACATGATGCGAATGATTTTGGTGCCGAGGCGTTGCATGCGGGGGATGGCGCGGTTGATTTCGGCGAGGGTGATGTCCCAGTCGGTGGAGATGGGTTTGGCCCAGTTGCCAATGAGGGAGCCGAATTCGGGGATGCGGATGCCGGCTTCGTCGAGTTGGTCGGCGACTTGTTGGAATTGGTCTTCGGGGAGTTCGTGGAGGTTGGCGCCGTTGACGCCGCGGGCGGAGATGTGTTTCCAGCCGAGTGCCTGGGTGGCTTTGATTTGGGTGGTGAGGTCGGGGGCGGCTTCGTCGGCGAATCCGGTCAGATACATGGTTGTGTTTTGAGGTCTGAAGGGGGTTTTGAACAGTGTTTTGAGGGGAGAATTTTATGTGACGATTTGGTTACGGAGTGCTCCTTGCCTATTTTGTGCAGTTGTGTTGAAAGCTGCGCTGAATGAGCGATTTTTTCATGGTCGTGGGTTTTGCGTTAGCGGCTTACGCGATTGTGGCGAATGATTCGATTCAGACTTTGGGGACGTTTATGGCGTCGAATGCGAAGCGTCCCTGGTGGGTGTTGTGGATGTGGATTTCGGGGATTTTAGTGGTGACGGTGACGTGGGGTTGGTTGGCGAACGGGGGGGATCCGGCGTTTGGGAGGTTGATGTCGGAGAAGTTGGTGGAGCAGGGGAAGGAGGTGGCGTTTCCGAGGGAGTTTACGTGGTTGTTTGTGTTGCCGCCGTTGTGTTTGGTGGTTTTGACGCGGATGGGGATTCCGGTGAGTACGTCGCTGTTGGTTTTGACGGCGTTCAAGGGTTTGGTGGCGGTGCAGTTGGGGGAGGATGCGAAGGGGGCGGGGGAGTTGTTTGGTTCGATGATGAAGAAGTCGCTGGTGGGGTATGCGATTGCGTTTGTGATGGGTTTGGTGGTGGTGCGGTTGGTGACGGCGGTGTTGGAGAAGAGGTTTTTCCATGAGTCGGAGGAGAAGCGGCAGAATCCGCATCCGGGTTGGATGGGGTTCCAGTGGTTGTCGACGGGGTTTTTGTGGGCGATGTGGTTGGTGCAGGATTTGGCGAATATTTTTGCGTATTTGCCGCGGGAGTTGAGTTGGTGGGGATTGGGGTTGTCGTTGTTGGGGATGGTGTTGTTGCAGGGGTATTTGTTTCGGGAGCGGGGGGGGAAGATTCAGGGGGTGGTGACGTCGAAGACGAATACCCTGGATGTGCGGTCGGCGACGTTTATTGATTTGTTCTATGGGTTGATTTTGTTGTTCTTCAAGGTGGATTACATTCCGAAGTTGTTTGCGGCGATGGGGATGGCGGTGCCGTGGCCGGAGAAGATGCCGATGAGTACGACGTGGGTGTTTTTGGGGTTGTTAGCAGGGCGGGAGATTGCGGTGGGGATGTTGTTGAAGCATCGGGGGAAGCAGGAGGTTTCGGGTTTGGTGTTTCGGGATGCGGGGAAGGCGTTTTTGGGGTCGGCGATTGCGTTTGTGCTGGCGATTTTTTTGCCGTTTTTGGCAGTGAGTTTGGCGAGGGGGGGTGGGGAAGATTTGGCTCAGGAGGTGGTGGTGGAAGAGTTGGCTGAGGAGGCGCTTGCGGGGGAGCAGGTGCAGGAGCAAGTTCGGCGGGAATGAGTGAGGAAAAGCGGTTCTGGTTTCCGGCGAAGAAGCGTGGTTTTGGGTGGGGCTGGGGCTTTCCGGTGACTTGGGAGGGTTGGGTGGTGATGTTGGTGTATTTGGGGGCTCTGGTGGGAGCGGGCTTGTTCTTTGATCCGGGGAAGTCTTTGTGGGTGTTTCTGGGGTTGGTCTTGGTTTTGACGGGTGGTTTGTTTTGGATTTGTTTCAAGAAGGGTGAGCCGCCGGGGCCTTTTTTGGGTCAGAAGAAGTGATTACCAGCCAAGGTATGATTGGAGGATTTCGAGGGCGGCGGCTTGGTCGATGATGGCTTTTTGTTTGCGGGTGTTTTTGCCGGCTTGGTGGAGTTTGGCGGAGGCGGTGGAGGTGGAGAAGGTTTCGTCGTGGTAGTGGAGGGGGAGGTCGGGGAATTGGTTTTGGAGTTGGTGGCCGAAGGCGCGAACTTTTTGGGCGGAGGTGCCTTCGGAGCCGTCGAGGCGGAGGGGGAGGCCGAGGAGGAGGGTTTTGATTTGGCGTTGGGCGATGATTTCGCGGAGGCGGTGGAGGGGTTCGGTGGAGGCGAGGTGGATGGTTTCGACGGGGTGGGCAGCGATGGCGAGGTCGTCGGTGGCGGCAAGGCCGATGCGGGCGTCTCCGTAGTCGATGGCGAGGATGGGGTGCATGGGGAGAGGAGAGCAAAGGGAGGTGATGGAGGGCGAGTTTTGATTCTGTATCGAGGAGGGAGAGAAGATTTCTTTTTGCGATTGGATCGGGTAGTGCTAACTTAAGGGTTATGGAGGTGAAGAGGAGAGAGCTTTTGCAGTCGGGGTTGGCGGGTGGATTGGGGGTGTTTTTGGCGGGTCAGGCGGGGGCGGCGGCGAGTCCGGTGGTGGGAGGTGGGGGAAAACCGAAGGGGGTGGTTTTTTTGGTTTCGGATGGGATGAGTCAGGGGGTTTTGGCGATGGCGGAGGCGTTTCGGCGGCAGCAGAGCGGAGTGGGGACAGCGTGGTGGGGTTTGTTAGAGCGGCCGGGGGTGGTGCATGGGTTGATGGATACGGCTTCGGCGAATTCGTTGGTGACGGATTCGGCGGCGGCTTCTACGGCCTGGAGTACGGGGGTGCGGGTGCCGAACGGGCAGATTTGTGTGGATGAGCGAGGGAGGAATTTGGAGTCGATTGGGGAGACTTTAGTGGGCGAAGGGGTGAAGTTGGGATTGGTGACGACGTCGCGGTTGACGCACGCGACGCCGGCGGGTTTTGCGACGAATTCGGTCAATCGTGATGATGAGGAGTTGATTGCGCCGCAGTTTTTGAATCGAGCAGAGGTGTTGTTGGGTGGGGGAGCGTTTTATTTCGATGGGAAGCGGCGCGAGGATGAGCGTGATCTTTTTGGGGAGTATGAGAAGGCGGGTTACGAGATTCTCCGTAGTCGAAAGGATTTGGCGGGGGCGAAGGGGGGGAAGTTGTTGGGGACGTTTTGGCCCCATCATTTGCCGTTCATGCTTGATTGGCAGAATCAGGAGGAGATGAGGAATCAGGTGCCGACGTTAGCGGAGATGACGGAGTTGGGGTTGGGTCATTTGCTGGCGGGTGGGGAGCGCTTTTTGTTGCAGGTGGAGGGGGCGCGGATTGATCATGCGGCGCATGGGAATGACATTGGGGCGTTGTTGCATGAGCAGTTGGCGTTTGATGAGGCGGTGAAGAAGGTGTTGGGGATGTTGGCGGGTCGTGATGATGTGTTGGTGGTGCTGACGAGTGATCACGGGAATGCGAATCCCGGTTTGAATGGGACGGGTGCGAAGTATGGTCGGACGAATGAGCATTTTGAGCGGATCGGGGGGTTGAAGCGATCATTTGAGAGTTTGCTGAAGGACTGGGAGAGGCAGAAGGATGGGGGACTAGGGGATTTTGTGGGTTTGATGAAGGGGGGACTGGGTTTTGAAATGAGGCCGGAGGAGGCGGAGGTGATTTTGGATTCGTTGGCGGGGCAAGAGGTGGTGGAGTGGAGTCACCAGCTGAATAATCCGGGGGGCTTGATGGGGCAGGTGGTGGGGAACCACACGGGGACGGGGTGGACGGGGATTAGTCACACTTCGGATCCAACGCAGTTGACGGCGTTGGGGCCGGGAGCCGAAGCGTTTGCGGGGATGGTGCGGAACGATCGGGTGCGGGATCGTTTGTTGGGGTTGTTGGTTGGCTAGTTGTTCTTAGTCGAAGTCGGGGAGAGAATTGAGTCGATCCCTGAGTCGATCGAGGGTGTTGTGCTCGCGGCACCAGTTTTCGATGTAGGCCATGTCGAGGTTGGCAGGATCTTGGACGGCGAGGACGTCGCGGGCGTCTTCGAGGTCTTTTGGGCGGGCCCAGCGGAGTTTTTGGATGACGACATCTTCGGCGGTGGGGATCCAAATTTCTCTATCCAGAAGGGGGACAAAGATTCTTATTCGACGATCGAATTCGGAGTTCACGAAGGGGTCATCGAAGGTTTCGAAGAGTTCGATTTTGAAGCGCGGATTTTTCGATTGTCCGACTGTTCGTTTTCCCTAAGTCAGGGTGTCAAAGCGAGCTTGGGTCTCAAAATCGACGAAGCTTTGAAGAGAGTCGATCAGTTTCTGGGCGGCGTCGTCTTGTCTTACGGAAACGAGGAGGTCGATGTCCTGAGTGGCTCGCATAATGCCGTAGACGCCAGCAGGGATGGCCCCCACGGCCATGTGATCGACATTGATTTTTTCTGCGGTTGAAAAGACCTTGCGCGCGATTAACGCGATTTGATTCATGAGTGGAGTGGTTTGTTGTCCACGTAGAGGGTGTGTTCGCGAGCCTTGTCGAGGCGCTCAAGAGCTGCGCTTACTTTTTCCCAACCTTCGGCCTGAGATTTGAGTTGGTGGCGATGCATTTCTCCTGCGTGGAGCATGTTGAGCTGGAGCTCGGAGAGTTCGAAGATGGCGTCTGCTTTTTCGCTGAGGGTCATTTGGCGGGCGCGGAGGACGCGTTCGCGGTAGATGGAGTCTTGGAGTTCTTCGAGTGCTCCGGGGATGTTGTGGAGGTTTTCCACGGCGGGGAGTTTAGTGGAGTTCTTCGGGGAGTTCAGGCATTAATTTTTTGATGGCGTCGGCTTGGTGGCGGTTGGCGACGAGGAGGGCGTCGTCGGTTTGGACGACGATGAGGTCGTTGACGCCGAGGAGGGCGACTTTGGAGTGAGGGCGGTTGTTGAAGACGATGTTATTTTCGCCGCCGACCATGGCGAGAGGGGTGTTGGTGGCGTTGTTTTCGCCTTGTTGGTCGAGGTATTTGGCGACGGAGATCCACGAGCCGACGTCGTCCCAGTCGAAGGTGGCTTCGATGTTGAGGACGCGGTCGGCGTTTTCCATGAGGGCGTAGTCGATGGAGATGGGGGTGAGTTCGGGGAATTGGGCGTTGACGGTGGCGGGGAGGTCGGAGGATTTTTGGAGTTCGCCGACGAAGTTGCGGAGTTGGGGGGCGTGTTTTTCGAGTTGGGCGAGGACGGTGGGGAGGGACCAGATGAACATGCCGGCGTTCCAGGCAAAGTTGCCGGCGGAGAGGAATTGTTCGGCGAGTTCGGGGTTGGGTTTTTCGCGGAATTTGAGGACTTCGAAGGGGGCGTTTTCTACGGTGATTCCCGTTAGAGTGGCTTTGTTGCCGCGCTCGATGTAGCCGTAGGAGGGGCAGGGCCAGGTGGGTTTGATGCCGACGGTGACGAGGGCATCGGTGTGGGTGGCGGTGGTGAGGGCGTCGCGCATGACTTGTTGGTAGGCGGCGGTGTCTTGGATGAGTTGGTCGGCGGGGAGGACCATCATGGTGGCTTCGGGGTCCTTGGCGGCGACGAGGCCGATGCCGAGGGCGACGGCGGGTGCGGTGTCGCGTTTGGCGGGTTCGGCGAAGATGTTTTCGGGGGGGAGGATGTGGGCGATTTCGCGGGTTTTTTGTTCTTGGAGGGAGTTGGTGAGGATGAAGATGTTTTCGGGGGGGACGAGGCCGTGGAGGCGGGAGATGGTTTGTTCGAGGAGGGTGCCGGAGCCGAAGAGGTCGAGCAGTTGCTTGGGTTGGCGGTTGCGGGAGAGGGGCCAGAAGCGGGTGCCGGAGCCGCCGGCAAGGATGAGTGCGTAGTTTGACATGCGGGGGAAGATTCGCGCAATTATACAGAAATTTAAATATCTAAGTATGCCAAATTAATCAGATGGTTGAAGATTGGGGCGATCGCTGAGGTTGGTGGTTTGGTTTGCTAGTTTTGAGTTTCTGGTTGTTGGCTTTTCGATTAAGGTTGGGCATGGCCATTGAAGAGCAACGACAGGTGGTGAGTGAGTGGGCGGAGACGACGGCGGATGTGGGTTCGGCGGTTTTGGGTTTGGCGGCCGGGATTGTGGTGGGGGATTTGGTGACGGAGCGGGCTCGGAAGCCGGTTGCGTTTGTGGTGGCGTGTTTCGGGATTGCGGCGATTGCGCCGGCGATTGTGGATGGGGTGCGGGAGGTGGTGGCGGGGCCGAAGACGAAGCGGGGGGTGAAGCGGACTTTGCGCTCGATTCGGGATGCGGGGGTTTCGACGCGGCAGGGGGATTTGGTGAAGGAGGATGAGATGTTTGTGGGGTGAGGGGCAGGAATCCGTTTTTGGATTTCGTTGAGGGGATTGCGGGGGCCGGTGGAGGGCTGGAAGGGGTTGTTGTGAGTGGGGAGCGGGAGGTGTTGCGTTCGGAGCGGAGGGTGGTGTTGTTGTCGCCGCATCCGGATGATGAGTGTTTGACGGGGTTGTTGCCGTTGCGTTTGGGCCGGGAGTTGGGAATGGAGGTGGTGAATGTGCCGGTGACGTTCGGGAGTGATCCCGGGAGGCAGGAGGAGCGGCGGGAGGAGTTGGCGGCGGCTTGTCGTTATTTGGGTTGGGGGTGTGAGATGCGGGAGGATTTGAGTGGGCTTGGGGCGGGAGAGGTTGCGGAGATTTTAAGGAGTGTGGAGCCGGAGGTGATTGTGATGCCTCATGAGGAGGATTGGAATGGGCGGCATGTGGAGACGCATCGATTGGTGATGGGGGTGTTGGAAGGGATG
>JBCCZX010000136.1:0-9050 GCA_039186735.1 Verrucomicrobiota bacterium
GCGGCATCGGCGTCGGCTGCGTCGGCGGCCTCGGCGGCGTCATCAAGAGGTTCAGCTGCACCCTCACCCTCAACACCTCCACCCTCTCAAACAATTCCACTGGCAACGGCGGAAACGGCGGAAACAGTAGCTTGGCCGGAAACGGCGGCAGCGGCGGAAACGGCGGCGGTATCTGGAGCAGCAACGGCACCCTCACCCTCAACAGCTCCACCCTCTCAAACAATTCCACTGGCAACGGCGGCAGCGGCGGCAGCGGCGGCAGCGGCGGCATCGACGGCATCGACGGTAGCGGTGGCAGCGGCGGCGGTATCTTGAACAGCGGCAACCTGACCCTCAACAACTCCATCATTGCCAAGAATACTGATAGGGGAACTGCCCCTGATATTCATCAATTTGCTTTCTACGGCACCAACTCCGGCGTCAACTTTATCGGCATTACTTCCGGAGCCGGCACCATCCCCGGCACCACCCTCACCGGCGACCCTCTCCTCGCTCCCCTCGGCGACTACGGCGGCCCCACCCAGACCATGCCGCCCCTCCCCGGCTCCCCCGCCATTGATGCCGGAAGCTCTACCACCGAAACAACCGATCAGCGCGGCTTCACCCGCGAGGTCAATAGCACTGTAGATATCGGTGCAGTAGAAACTGGAAATGCGGTTACAGGCCTTACAGACATACCCGTAGACAGCCTTTTGGATACCGTTGATGGACTGGGTGGCAGCGGCACTTCATTGCGCGAAGCCATCGCCTTCGCTTCGCCAAATTCCCCCATCACCTTCCACTCTTCCCTCGATGGCCAGACCATCACTCTTGGCGACGAACTCTTAATCGACCAGAACCTCACCATCGATGCCTCCGCACTCCCCAACGGACTCACCATTGATGCCAACAACAACTCCCGCGCCTTCTTCATTAACTCCGGAACCGTCACCCTCGACACCCTCACCATCACCGGCGGCAACTCCACCGACGGCGGTGGCATCTTTAATCTCGGAGGCAACCTCACCCTTTCAAGAAGCACCGTCTTCAACAACACTGTCAGCAATGTCGGTGCCGGCCTCTTTAATGGGGATGGCGCCACCGCCACCGTAAAAAACTGCACCTTCACGGGCAATAGCACCACCAACGTCGGCGGCGGCATCTTTAGCGGAACCGATTCCACTCTCTCGCTATCCCACGTCACCATCGTCGGAAATACTGCCGTCAATGGCGGTGGCGGAGTCTTGATTGTCGATTCCGCAAGCGAAGTCTTCAACTGCGAGTATTCCGTCATCGCACTCAACGCAACGACGAATGGAACAGCAGACGTCCAAGGCCCGTTCACCGTAAACACCCTCAACTTCCTCACCACCGACCCTCTCCTTGCCCCCCTCGGCAACTACGGTGGCCCGACCCCAACCATGCCACCCCTCCCCGGCTCTCCAGCTCTCGATACCGCCATTACTTCCAGCCTCTTGCTCGACCAACGCGGCACCATCCGACCCCAAGGCTCAGCCCCCGACATCGGAGCAATCGAGGTCGATCCCACAAACGATTTTTCACCTCTCATTTCCTCACCTTCCATCGACGCGACCGGAGTCAGCATCTCTCCCACCATCACCTGGACTCCCAACCCCTTGGCCACCCCCGGCTCCTACCAGATTGTTCTCGATGGCAATATCCAAGGCTCCGTTCCCGGAAACATCACCTCCTTCCTCCTTTCCGGCCTCGTCTACAACACCACCTACACCATCCGCATCGACTCCATCTTCGGCGCCACCAGCATTCCCGGCCCCACCCAATCCTTCACCACCGGCTCCCTCGTCATCGTCAACACCAACGTCGATGAAAGTGACGGCAGCGCCATGAACGACACTTCCTTGCGTGATGCCATTACCGAAGCCAACAACGGAGACACCATCACCTTCGACCCCGCTCTCTCCGGTCTCACCATTCTCCTCACCAATGGCCAACTCCTCATCGATACAGACCTCATCATCGATGCCTCCACGCTTCCCAGTGGGATAACCATTGATGCCAACCAGCAATCACGCGTCATCGAGATTGCGTCAGGCAGCACGGTCACCCTCGACTCCCTTGCACTCATCAATGGTCAATCGGCTGACGGAACTCTGTCGGTTCCGGCAGGCGAACCAGGCGGTGGTATCTTCAATGATGGCACCCTTATCCTCAACAGCACCACCGTTTCAAGAAACACCGCTGGAAACGGCACTGATGTACTTGCGGGCTTTGCCTCTGGCGGTAGTGGTGGTGGCATCTACAGCACCGGCAACCTCACTCTCAATCACTCCACCGTCTCAAGAAACTTAGCTGGGAACTTAGGGCTAAATTCCTTGGGTGGCAATGGCGGTGGCGGCGGGGGCATCTATTGCACCGGAGTCATCACGACCCTCAACAATTCCACCATCGCTGAAAACATCACTGGGCTTGGTACCAACGGCCCCAATGGCTCAGGCGGAGGGGTCTTTAGTATGAGCAACACTCTCACCATCAACAACTCCACCATCTCCGGAAACACTGCCGTCGCGGGCGATGAGGTCGCCGGTGGGGGAATCGTAATAGAATTAGGTTCACTCAGCCTCAACAATTCCGTCGTCGCCAAAAACATCGCCCCTTTTGGAAATGATATCATTCAGGACTCTCCCTCTGGGTCCGACTCCGGCATCAATTTCATCGGTGACCTCGGTGGTTCTGGCCGCACGGTCGGCAGCACCGTCCTCACCGGCGACCCTCTCCTTGCCCCCCTCGGCGACTACGGCGGCCCCACCCAAACGATGATCCCTCTGCCAGGCTCCCCGGTCATCGATCCTGCTGGCGGAGATTCCACCAGCTCTCTCGCGACCGACCAGCGAGGCAACTCCCGTATTTCAAATGGCACTCTCGATATCGGCGCCGTCGAATACGATTCCACCCTCGATGAACCCATCTTCGCCCCCGTGATCACCTCCTTCACACAGGCCACCGGCTTCGATCCGACTACCAACCCCGTCTTCGACCTCACCTTCACCACCTTCCCCGGTCTGAGTTACTCCGTCGAAAACAATCCCGATCTCCAAGGCAACTTCACACCCCTCGGCCAACCCATCCAAGCCAACAACACCACCCTCACCCTCCAAGTCACCCTCGACCCCACCAAAGACTTCGTCCGCGCCATTCGACAGGACAACCTCCCCAACTAGCACTGGAACGGAAGCCTTGACTGTCGCCTAAAGCACAAAATAGCCGAAGGCCCTCAAGACCTTCGGCTCAAATTCAACTCTCAAATCCTCACTCGGGAAAACCAAATTTCCCATTCTCATTTTTCCACTCCGACTTGTCAGGAATCGCCTCAATCGCATCCCAGTGCTCCACAATCTTTCCATTCTCAATCCGGAACAGATCATAATAAGCCGTCGGCTTGCCTTGCACTTGCCCCTCTGAAACCGAAAGCGCAAAATTTCCCTCCCCCAAAACAAAATGCAGCTTCTCGACCACCATCGCCTCCCCAGATTCCGCCATGGCCTTCATCGCTTGCGAGAGGCCTTCAAGCCCATCGGCAACGAGCGGATTGTGCTGAAGATACTCTTCGCTAGAGATGTATTCCGCCGCCTTCTCCATTTTTCCGTCGATAAAGACATCCTGAACCAGTGACTTTACCAGCTCCTTATTCCCTTCAGTCTTCTCCAAGTCCGTGATTTCGGTCGCTCCATCAATTTGACTCCGCCCTGAAGCAGTCTTCTCTACAATCGCCTGTAAATTGTCCCAGTGCTCGACAATCAATCCATCCTCAAAACGGAAAATATCAAACCCAACCTTCGGACCAAAAAAGTTATACTCCGTGTGAGCAAACACATAATCCCCATCCTCGAAGACTCGCACCGTATTTGCCTTCGCACTTCCCTCTGGCAAAGCCTTCATCACTTCGCCAAAACCAGCTAAACCGTCTCCCACGGCAAGGTTATGCTGAATGTATTTGTTTGGATTGATGTAGGCAATGGGTCCAGCATCTCCCGTTTCGATGCTCTTGAGCAATTGAACGACTTTCTCTTTGTTGGATACTTTCATGTCTTTGCTTTCTGCAGCAGAGGCACTCACGATGCTCCAATTAAAAGCGAGTAGCCCAGCCAGTTGAATTTTGTTGATGAGTCTCATGTTTGTTCTCATTGACCCATGAAAACTACGACCATGACTCTCCCTTTCGGTAGGTCACCTTCTTCCAAAAAAGGGTAAATTTCGAACCAGCTAAGATCCGCTTCTCAATCCGGCCCGAAACTGCGCGGGTGACTCCCCAACCTGCTTCTTAAAGAATTTCACAAAGTTGGTGGGCTCATCAAAGCCATACTCATAAGCCAACTCCTTCACCGAAACTTCACTAATCGCCAACCGCCTTTTCAACTGAAGAGTCAGGTAACTATCCAGAAACACCTTAGCCGTCTGCCCACAAACACTCTTACAAATCTCATTCAAGTGTTTGTAGCTCACCCCCAGGCGAGTCGCAAATTCCTCTGCTTGTCGACTCTCACGAACTCCATCATCTAACAGCAAACGAAACTCTTCGAACTTCGCAAAATGCTCAGGGCTCACCCGCTCCGGCAAAAGTGTTCGCTTAATCCTCTCCGCCTTTAGCAATAGCACCTTCATTAAGAGACTCAAAACCTCCTCTTTCGCGAAATTTTCCGCGTAACCAAACTCATTCCTAATCTCTCCTACCAACTTTCGGAACACTTCAATTCCAACCGCATTCGGATGAATCACCGGAATCTCCAGATGAGAATTGTAGAGCCTCGACAAGGCCAAACCATCCGCTGAGGCCACATTCTTTGAGATAAAGTCCTCCGTAAAAATCAGCACCCAGGCCTCAATATCAGGCCGAAACTCAAAGGCATGCACCTGCCCACTTGAAACAAAAATCAAACTGCCCTCGCGGAATTCATACGGCTGAAAGTCCACAAAGTGCCTTCCGCTCCCTTGCGAAATGAAAATCACGTGAAAGAAGAAAACCTGGTGCGGTTCCTCAATATTGAACTCCAGCCCTTTTGCACGCTCCGCAACCTCACTCAATCGCAAACATTCGAAATCCCCGCCCCCAGCCTCCTTTTTGCAAAATGAAACCTGTTGCACCTCATCCATAGAATCTCGCTGATTGAACAATTCTCATACCCAACCTCATCCTCCCGCAGCTTCCCGCGCCTCAGCCAGCACTTCCAAGCTCCCATGCTTCCCACACCAACCCTCAATGTAATCGAAATCAATTGGTGTGTGCACCCTAAGAATCGAAACCACATCATCAAAATCCTTTTTTCGCTTTGCCCCCTCAGCCCAGCGTAACTTCTGGACAATCACATCCTCCACTCTCGGAACAAACGTCTCTACCCCGTCTCCATAATTGATCGCGCAGCGACTCTCAAACCGAGCCAAATCGAATTCATCTTCACTCAAGTGAAACAACTCAATTTGGAAGGGACTCCCTTCCACACGAATCAACTCCTTTCGCGTCGCCGTCACTGTCTCAAAAAAACTCTGCTCTTCCATGAGTAACCCTTTGGGCAAGCCCTTCTGCAACTGACTCAATTGATTTCCGTCAACGACGAACACCAAGTCTGCATCTTTGGTCGATCTGGGAACTCCATAAAAATTGGAAGAATAAGAACCGACGAGCATGTGAGGAATTTCCAAATCCCCCAACAGTTTCAAAACCTCAAAGACAGCCTCGTCACCAGTCATCTCTTTAGCCCAAGGCCAGAATTCGCCTGAGTTCTGCAAAACACTCTTCCTCACTCCACTCAGGATTCCTCGCCCGAATTCCCCGCAAAGTCATTTGGCAAGCAGACTCAAACAATTCCGCTCCTGCTCGGATTTTTTCCCGCCCACTCATCCTCCGCGCCTGTTCCACCTTCCGGGCATCGCACTCAGCAGCCTCAGCTTGAATCTGTTCCGGAGTCATTTCCACGGTTGAAAACTAGCATCTCCATGAGGAATTCTCAATCCCTCAGAAAATCATCCCCTTCAAAACGAAAGACTCAGCGCGACTCAGTTTGACAACCCGACAAACGAAACGAGTCTTTCGGATGCATAGCTGCACTATTTTCACTCTTCTTGCGACCATGCTCATGCCAGTTTCCGCCGATTCACCAACATCTGCATCACTCGCACTCACCTTCGAAGACACCTCAATCGAACCCTCCTGGTTCTCCGTCAACGACGGCGTCATGGGCGGACTCTCCCAAGGCGGAGCAGAGATGAAAGACGGCGTTCTCCACTTCAAGGGCACCCTTTCCCTCGAAAACAACGGTGGCTTCTCCTCTATCCGCACCCGCGACTTCTCAGTCGACCTCTCCTCCGCAAAATCAATCACCCTCCGCGTCCTCGGCGACGGCCGCACCTACGACCTCCGCCTCGCCACCAACGCTCGATTCCGCGGCTCACGAATTTCCTACGGTGCCAAGTTCGAAACCAAAGATGGCGCATGGACCGAAGTCTCCGTCCCCCTCACCAAACTCTCCCCTTCTTGGCGCGGTCGCCAACTCGACGGACCACCTTTCGACCCTTCTGAAGTCGAAGAAATCGGCATCCTCCTCGGCGACAAAAAATCCGGCCCCTTCCAACTCCAAATAGACTGGATCAAGTCCGCCCCCTAAACTCCTCCCTCACCTGACTCTCCCAAAATCTCCATCACCTCTGCCTCCGTAATCCCCGCTCCCGCGTCTCCACCCACTACCAAACCCTCAATCAACGCCCGCTTCTTCTCCTGTAGCACCAAAATCTTCTCCTCCACCGTCCCCCGCGCAATCAACTTATAACTCGTCACCACCCGTTCCTGCCCGATCCGATACGCACGGTCCGTCGCCTGTGCCTCCACCGCCGGATTCCACCACGGGTCCACATGCACCACCGTATCCGCCGCCGTCAAATTCAACCCCACCCCTCCCGCCTTCAACGAAATCAAAAACACCGGCGCCTCCCCCTCCTGAAACCGCTTCACCACCCCACCCCGATCCTTCGTTCCCCCATCCAGATAACAACTCCCCCACCCCCGCTCCGCCAACATCGGTGCGATCGCCTGCAACAACTGCACAAACTGCGAAAACACCAGCACCCGGTGCCCCCCCGCAATCGCCTCCTCTAACAACTCCTCCAAAACCCCAATCTTCGCCCCCGCCTCCTCCTCCAACAACCCCATCAACCGCAAATCACAACACGCCTGCCGCAGGCGCAACAACGCCGTCAACGCCACCATCCGCTTCGCGCCCCCTTGCGCATCCGCCACCCGCTGTCGACTTTCCCGCAAGATCCCCTCGTAAACCTCGCGTTGACGCTTCCCAAGCTCCACATACCGCACCTGCTCAATTTTCTCCGGCAATTCCGTCGCCACCTCTCTCTTCAACCGCCGCAACATCAACGGCTGCAACCGCCTCCCCAACCGCGCCCGCAACTCCGGCACCTCCCCCTTCGCCAACGGCTTCTCATACCGCTCTGTAAAATCACTCCGCTTCCCCAAATACCCCGGCTGCACAAAATTCAGAATACTCCACAAATCCTTCACCGAGTTCTCTACGGGAGTTCCCGTAAGCGCAAACCGCCTTTCCCCACTCAACCCAAACGCCGCCTTCGAAACCTGCGCTTCCGGATTCTTGATCGTCTGCGCCTCATCCAACACAATCGCCGTAAACCCCCACTCCCGCCACACCCGCTCGTCCTGCCGCAACAAGGCATAGCTCGTCACCAACACATCCGCCTCCTCGCCCTTCTCCGCCAAAATCTTCGCCCGCTTCGGACCCTCGATCGCCACCACCACCATCTCCGGAAGAAACTTCCCCGCCTCCGCCACCCAATTACTCACCAACGACGACGGACACACCACCAACGACTGCCCTCCCGTCGCATGCAAAAAACACAAGGTCTGCAGCGTCTTCCCCAAGCCCATATCATCCGCCAAAATCCCGCCCATTCCCAGCGACGCCAACTTCAACATCCACTCCGTTCCCACCCGCTGATAATCCCGCAACATCTCCCCTCCCCGCCCCAAATCCCATTCCCACTCCTCCTCGGTAGGGTCTTTTCGATGAAACGACCGCCCACCCTTCACCACCCCATCCTTCACCGCCTCCCGCAAATACCCCGCCTGCGCCGCACTCACCCGCATCACCCCACCTCCCGTCTGCTGCCCCTCCAAATCACGCTGCAATTCCTCCACCTCCCGCGCCACCTCTTCTTCCATCACCACCACCCGACCATCCGGCAAGGTCCGCTGCCCACCCTCCCCTCCCTGAAAAATCCGCCTCACCTCCGCCGCGTTCAAGGCATTCCCATTCGACGACCGATATCCCACCGACACCCCGAACCAATCCTCCCCGCTCCCCCCCGAAAACTCCACCTCCGGCGACACCTCCACCACCTGACCTGCCGCGTGCCGAAACCGCTCCCCCTCCACCACCATCCAATCCTCCGGCACCTGGTCTCGACCATACGCATGAAACCGCACAATCTCCTCCTTCTCCTTCAAAACGAGTAAGGAGCGCGGGTTTTCAATCCGCCCCACAGAATCGCGTTTTTCCCCAATCCCTTCAAATCCCCAACTCGCCCAAAACATTTTCACCTCACCCTCAAACTCCTCATCCTGCAAAAACTCCGTTCCACTAAACTTTTCGTAATCAAACTCCACCTCCGCCTCCAAATGATTCAACGATCCCTCCAGCGCCACCCGCACCACCGGCCTCACCACCCGCGGCAACAACTCCTCCACCAACGACAAATCAAAACACCGCCCCAACTCCTCGCGACACTTCCCCGCGTCCACCAAATTCACCCCTGAAGAAAACACCCCCCACAACTCTTCCCTCAATCCCACCCCCACCGCCTCAAGTAAGGAACGCGGGTTTTCAACCCGCTTGCCAAAGTCATCCGACGCACCAGCGTTGCACTTCTTTTGTTTTTCAGCCTTTAAGTCTTTCGGTCTTTCCAAGAAAGCCCACGCCACTTCTTTCCCAACCAATGCCAACCGCTTCCCAAAGTCCACCCCCACCCGACCCTTCTCCACCACCAAAGGCAAGCGCGCCGGACTCACCCCCACC
>JBCCZX010000137.1:0-9042 GCA_039186735.1 Verrucomicrobiota bacterium
CATCGATGCCGGCAAACTCGGCTACAACACCATCGCCCAAACTATCCTCGCCCGCCCCCTTCCCCCCTACAGCTCCATCCACCCCGACAAAGTCGCCCTCGACTCCGAAGAAAATCGCACCGACTACTACTACCTCATCGGCTGGGATGGCGACCAAAACTCACCCCCCGAACCCGTCACCATCCTCCTTCACAGCTGGCACCCCTCCGAACCTCCCCGCCTCCACGCCGAAGCCTTCCTCCAATCCTACCGCCGCTCCGTCGAACGCTTCGCAGCCTCCCCCGTCGATGAACCACAATCCTTCTTCGTCCTCGCCTCCTGCGTCCCGCGCTGCTTCGACTCCAACATCCCCAACGCCAACGAAAAAGCCACCCTCAAAATCGTTTCCTTCCCCCGCGACAACTCAGAAACCGCAGTTTTTTTTTCCCGCAATACCGAGCTCTACGAAACCATCAAAAGCTACCAAAACGGAGCCATCATGTCGCGACCCATGGCTCTAACAGTCACCCTCCAATGGTCTGACCCCAGCGAAGGAAACCGCTACCCCGAACTCATCAAAATCGACTCCTTCGACTGGCATCCCTAGACAATAGCTTACCTCAAAAACGTCGCCCGAAATCCCCCCTCCAACACCCGTACCTGCCCCTCCGCAAACAACCCCAACTCCCGAACCTTCTCCGCCACCGCCTCACTCGACTCACACGTCCCCGAACAATACACCACCACCGCATCACACTCCGTAAATCGCTCGAACGCCTCCGCCATCAACCCCTCAAAATCCTCCTCCGCATCATCCGTCAACAACACCGACCCCTCGACCCCGTTCCTCTCCCACTCCCGTCGCGGCCGCGCATCCACCCAACAAATCGCCTCCCCCAAACTCCCCACATCCTCAATACAAATCCAACCCGGCTTCAACTCCGCCACCACACACCCCGAACCCTCCCCCAACGGCACCAAAAACCACGTTCCAAACGCCGCCAAAAACGCACACACCCCCACCCCCACCAACTCCCAAACCACCCTCATTTCTTCGCCCCCGTCGGCTGCGCCACCACCACAAAAGCCTGATAAGTCTTATGCTTCGGCCACGGACTATTCGTCGCAATCCGCAACATCCCGAACCCCTTCACCTCCGTCTCCGTCGGCGTCACCACCAACTCATACCGCTTTCCCTCCTCCACCGTCTTCAACTCAAAGGGAAACTTCGCCTCATTCGTCCCCGTAATCGAAACAATCTCCAAATCCACATCCTCCTGAATCGTCAGCGAAAAACTCTGCGGCTCCCTCGGCCCCTTCACATCCCACCGCAAAGTCTTCGGCTCCACCTTCACAAACTCCGGCATCGTCATCCGCACCGTCAATCGATGCGTCTCCCCATCCTCCATAATCAACGAAATCTGCTTATCCACCGTCCCCCGGAAATTCCCCACCCGAAACAAACCCCGCACCGTCCCCGTCTCACCCGGCTCCCACCTCAACTTCCCATTCTCACTAATCTGCGCCTCCAAGCACGAACAGGGCGCATCATACTTCCGAATCACCGCCGCTTCATCACCCATCGCCTCAAACGAAAAATCCACCTCCACAAGGTCCGCATCCGGCTTCGCACTCACCTCCAACACCGTCTCCTCGAACTTGAGCTGACCCCCAAAAACCGGAAAACAACTCACGAGCACGAACAATCCAACTCTCATCTCGAAGCCAAATCTAGCAGCTCAACCGCAAGAATCAATTTCCCTCCCCGCCACTCCGGCCCCGCAATATACAACCACTTCCCCTCCCGCAAAGTCTGCGTCGTCTTCATCACCTTCCGCCGACTCTGCCAAAGCTCCAAATCCAAACGCAAACCACTCGAACTCGCCTTACTATTCGGCTCGAAACTCAACAAAATCTCCTCCGACCCCCTCATTGGAGCCGCCCAATTCGTATAACTCCGCAACACCGGCTGCTCATCCTCCCCCAACAAACGATACTCCTTGAACTGCAAACCCTTCAACTTCCCCAAACGCTCCACATGCCCCTCCGCCAACTCCCGCGCCCCCTCACCCACCCGCGCCGGATCACCATCCGTCGCAAACAACAACAAACTCTTCAACTTCGCCACCTCCTGCTTCCCCGGATCCTGCCCAAGAACCACTCCCGCCAGCACCCACCACACACCCAAGACCACCAACGCCCTCATCAGTAAATCCGGCCCCTCGCCGTCACCAAATGAACTCCACTTCCACTCTCACTCGTCTCTCGCACACTCGCCATCAAATCCGTCGAATCCGGAATCGCCTGCAAACCCTCCAACAAAATCACACTCGCTCCCGCCTCCTCCACCTCCACGAAATTCGCCGACACCCCTCCCTCCGGCGTGTACACCGTCGTCGCCGCCTTTAACGCCACAAACGACCCGTCCGCCCGATTCGGACTCAACTTCGCTCCCGCCAGAAACGCCAAGGCCAACGCCCCCGCTCCCACCGGAGCCAACCACCACCGAAACCACTCCCCCACTCCTCCCTTCAGACCCCCCACCTTCTCCCTCACCTCCGAATCCTGAATCGCCCGCTTCAAACGCGTCTCGAAAAAGTCGCCATACGGCATCTCCTCCTCCCGCGCATACACCTCCTTCAATCCCGAACGAAACGACGAAAACCCATCGCGCATCTCACGCAACTCCGGCTCCGCCTCCAACAATTCTTCCAACTCCGGCACATCTGCAGCCGCAAGCTCGTCGTCCATCCAACGGACAATCAATTCTTCCTTACGCTCCTGGTTCATCACTCAATAGGCTTTGTAGTTTCTTACGCGCATAAAACAGACGGCTCATCACCGTCCCCATCGAAATCTCCATCACATCCGCGATCTCCTTATAATCCAAACCCTGCACCTCCCTCAAGAGCACAACTTCCCGATGCTCCGGCGACAACCTCGCCATCGCCTCCTCAATCCGCCCCCGCAACTCCTCATTCCGCAACGCCTCATCCGGACGCGCCTCCCGATTCGGCGTCGTCCGCGCTCCCGCTGCGATCTGACCCTCTCTCAGAACCTGATCGTCAAACTCTCCCGCACTCTCTAACTTTCGCTTTCTCATCCAATCGTACACCACATTGTGAACGATGCGATAAAGCCAGGTCGTGAACTTCGCGCGCGCCTCAAACTTCGGCAACGCCTTCCAGACTTTCACGAAGGCCTCCTGCGAAAGGTCCCACGCGTCCGCCTCATTCTTCACCATGTTCTGAATCATCGCATAAACTCGTCCTCGATGGCGATTCACGAGGTCTTCAAAGGCCCGGTAATCTCCCTGCTGCGATTTCTTCACCAACAGCAAGTCCGATTCACCGTCCCCACCTCCCCCGCCGTCCCCGTCTCCGGAAACTTCCGCCATCTGTCCCTTCGACGCTGACCGCTGCCAAAAATTCATCAAAACCCAACAAAATGGAAAAATGCCCCTGTCATCCCCTCTTGGCAAGCGAGGCCTTCGCCCCCTCCAGACAACATCTCCACCAGTCCCGCAACCCCCACGACAAAAAAAATTCCCGAATCATTGAACATCACCCCCCCTCACCGGTCTATCCCCATGTAGCTGCAGTCAATGCAGTCTTCATAAAGGGTGAACATAGCGGTGAGCCTGAACAACTCCCGCAACAATTTAAGCCGGGGAAGTCGCAAGACTTCCCCGGTCGCTTTTTGACCCTTCCACTCACGGAATCCTCCCCTCACGCGACGCCCGCCGTATCGGCTCAAACACCTCCTCCGCCCCCGTCGTCTTCACCTCGCACACCAGACTCATCAACTCGCCCAACCTCCCCGTCGGAAACCCCCGCTCCCGAAACCAAATCAAATACTCCTCCGGCAACTCCACCAACAACCGGCCCTCATACCTCCCAAACGGCATCCGATACCGCGCCAAATCCTCAAACGCCACCCGCCACTCCTCCCGATCAATCTCACTAAACTCCATCCCAGTCCCCCAAATCCCATCACCTCCCCGCCCCCAATCCAGCCCAAATCCCGCCCTCCCCGAAGACAACGCTCTCCCTTGCTCCTCCCCCCCAACCCCCTATTTTGAATCAAACAACACCCTCTCAGTTTGAAATCTCACCTCCTACTCCTGCTCCTCCTCGTCCTCCCCCTCACTGGACAACAACCCACCCTCACCCCTCAGGACGTCCAAAACCAACTCACCGAACTCGACAACGCCTCCCTCGACGATCTCATCGCCAACCCCATCCGCGAAACCCTCACCTCGTCCCTCACCTCCCTCCAATCCGCCGACGACCTCAACACCCGCGCCCAACAACTCCAGGAATCCCTCTCCTCCGCCCCCCTCGAAACCGAAAAACTCCAAACCACCCTCAACACCCTCACCCCCACCCCCGTCACCCCCGACCGCTTCACCTCCTCCCAAGAAATCCGCAAAGAACTCGAAGCCACCCAAGCCCGCATCACCCAACTCCAATCCCAACTCTCCGAAGCCGAAAACCAACTCTCCACCGTCCGCAACCGCCCCGCCCTCATCGGCTCCCGCCTCCCCGAAGCCGAATCCGAACTCCTCGCCACCTCATCCAAACTCGAAGCCCTCGATCCCAACGACGACTCCCTTCCCAAAACTGCCGACCGCTTTGCCCTCCTCGCCTCCCTCCAAAACCTCACCGCCGAAATCGAAAAACTCACCCAGGAACGCGCCTCCCAAGAACCCCGCGAAAAACTCTACCTCGCCCGCCGCGACCTCGCCGCCCGCCAACTCGAACTCGCCCAAACCGAGCTCACCGCCCTCCAAACCCTCCTCAACAACCAAACCACCCGCGAATCCGCCTCCTTCGCCTCCCGCCTCGCACAACTCACCCCCCCCTCCGGCTCCCTTCCCCAACCCGAACAAAACGAACTCCTCACCCAAGTCCAAACCCTCGCCCAAAACCTCCCCCAACTCGCCAAACGCCTCGAAGAAACCTCCACCGCCCACCGCTCCCTCACCGAAAAAAAAACCACCCTCGAACAAGAATTCGACCGCCTCAAACAACAATCCCGCCTCAGCCCCTCCGACCACTCCACCAACCAACTCCTCTTCGACTTCCGCCGCCGCCTCCCCAACCCCCGCACCCTCCAAGTCGACATCAAGGAACGCGAAAAAAAAATCCGCCAACTCCGCCTCAAAAACTTCGAAATCGAAAACCAACTCGCCAACCAACCCGCCCTCCGCTCCCAACTCCAACAAAACCATCCCCACCCCTCCCTCAACCCCCTCCTCGATCTCCACTCCGAACTCCTCGACCGCTCCCAAACCAACACCACCTCCCTCATCCGCACAATCTCCGCTTACGACTCCGACCAACGCTCCTACCTCACCCTCATCACCACCATCGACTCCTTCCTCGCCGAAAAACTCTTCTGGCAACGCTCCTCCGCTCCCGTCGACCTCTCCTTCTTCCGCGACCTCCCCGCCGCCCTCGCCTGGACCTTCGACTCCGTCCACCTCCGCGAACTCGCCTCCTCCCTCCGCACCCTCCCCTCCCGCGCCCCTGCCGTCACCCTCTTCATCCTCCTCGCCCTCACCGCCCTCATCCTCGGCAGAAAAAAGCTCCTCGCCGCCCTCCACGCCACCGGCCCCCTCACCCGCCGAATCTCCTCCGACCACTACGGCCACACCCTCCGGGCCCTTCTCTACTCCATCCTCCTCGCCCTCCCCGTCCCCCTCATCCTCGGCTTCCTCGCCTGGTCCTTCTTCAACGACCCCTCCGCCTCCACCTGGCTCCGCGGCCTCGCCACCGGCCTCACCTGGGCCACCATCTTCCTCTCCTGGCTCTCCCTCCTCCGCGAGGTCGCCCGACCCAATGGCCTCGCCGAATCCCACTTCCAATGGTCCCACCACACCACCACCACCATCTTCCGCACCTGCCTCCTCCTCGCCCTCCTCTACGTCCCCGCCACCCTCCTCGCCTCCATTACCCTCTTCGAACAATCCTCCCGCCACTTCGACTCCGTCGGCCGCCTCGGCTTCGTCCTCGCCCACCTCAGCCTCGCCTTCGTCTTCGCCCGCGCCTTCCACCCCTCCAAAGGCATCTTCGCCGACCTCAACCAACGCAGCCCCCACCGCCTCCTCGTCAAACTACGGCATCTCTGGTATCTCCTCGCCTTCGGCATCCCCCTCACCCTCGTCCTCCTCGCCCTCATCGGCTACTACTTCACCGCCCTCTCCCTCGGCGAACAACTCCAGCGCACCCTCCAAATCATCGCCGCCGGCTTCCTCCTCTACGGCCTCCTCCTCCGCTGGTTCATGATGAAACAACGGAAAATCGCCCTCAAGGAAGCCCTCGAAAACCGCGAACTTCGCCGCCAGGCCGAAAAAGAACCCGCCGACGAATCCAACGTCACCGAAGACGAAGACCTCGAACTCGACCTCGACGAAGTCGCCACCCAGACCCGCCGCCTCCTCCGCTCCCTCGTCGGCGTCACCGTCCTCTTCGCCCTCTGGTGGTCCTGGTCAAACACCCTCCCCAACAACCAGAACGACCTCGCCCTCCCCACCAGCGGCCCTCTCTGGCTCGGCATCCTCCAAGCCCTCGTCCTCCTCACCATCTCCTTCACCATCATCAAAAACCTCCCTGGCCTCCTCGACCTCCTCGGCCTCCGCAACGCCTCTTTCGAGCCCGGCACCCGCTACGCCATCGCCACCATCGCCCAGTATGCTCTCGGCGCCCTCACCCTCCTCCTCGTCTTCAAACTCCTCAACCTCGACTGGTCCCAATTCGGCTGGATGGCCGCCGCCCTCTCCGTCGGCCTCGGCTTCGGACTCCAGGAAATCGTCGCCAACTTCGTCTGCGGCATCATCCTCCTCTTCGAACGCCCCATCCGCGTCGGCGACGTCGTCAGCCTCGGCAACACCACCGGCACCGTCACCCGCATCCGCATGCGCGCCACCACCATCACCAACTGGGACCGCCAGGAATTCATCGTCCCCAACAAAGAGTTCATCACCGGCTCCATCATCAACTGGACCCTCACTAACCAAGTCAACCGCATCGTCATCCCCGTCGGCGTCGCCTACGGCTCCGACACCAAACAAGCCCGCGAACTCCTCCTCAAAGTCGCCAACCAACACCCCCTCATCCTCAAAGACCCCGCCCCCCTCGCCTCCTTCGAAGAATTCGCCGACTCCACCCTCAACCTCATCCTCCGCTGCTACCTTCCCAACATGGACAACCGCCTCTCCACCATCACCGAACTCCACGACTGCATCGACGAGGAATTCAAAGCCGCCAACATCGAAATCGCCTTTCCCCAACAGGACCTCCACCTCCGCTCCATGCCCCCGACCGAAATCCCACCTCCTGCCAACTAGACTGGTTTCCAACCGGAGCGGCGACCTTTACTGTCGCCCCCAACAAACCCCGCCACAACCCAAGTCTCTCGGAGTGCGGCGAGCATCGCCGCTCTCGAACCAACCAATCCACTCCTCAAAAACCAAGCCCTCTCCCGCCACTCCAAACACCCCCAACCAAACCTCCAAAACCACAGCAGCCAGAATCACCCTCCCGAAAAAACCCCGCCCCCTCAGGTCTTCGCGAGAAAAAACCCCCAACCTAAACCTCCGCCGTATCCACATCCTCCCGCAAGTTCTCAATAATGAACTCCTGCCGGTCCGGCGTGTTCTTCCCCATGAAGAACGTCAGCATCTCCTTCAAACTCTTCCCCTCCTCCATCCTCACCGGATCCAACCGCATCTCCGGCCCAATCATAAACGCAAACTCATCCGGCGAAATCTCACCCAAGCCCTTGAACCGCGTAATCTCCGCCGTCTTCCCCAACTCCTTCAAAGCCGCCTCCTTCTCCTCTTCCGAAAAGCAATACTCCGTCTTCTTCTTGTTTCGCACCCGGAACAAAGGCGTCTCCAAAATAAACAAATGCCCCTCCCGAATCACCTCCGGAAAAAACTGCAGAAAGAAGGTCAACAACAACAAGCGGATATGCATCCCGTCCACATCCGCATCCGTCGCCACCACCACCCTGTTGTAACGCAGCCCATCCAACCCCTCCTCGATCCCCAACGCCGCTTGCAACAACGCAAACTCCTCGTTCTCGTAAACCACCTTCTTGGTCAGTCCAAACGTATTCAAGGGCTTCCCTCGTAGCGAAAACACCCCCTGCGTCTCCACATCCCGTGTCTTGGTAATCGAACCACTCGCCGAATCCCCCTCCGTCACAAACAAGGTCGTCTCCTCCCGCCGCTTATGCTTGGTGTTGAAGTGCGCCTTGCAATCCCGCAACTTCTTGTTGTGCAGCTTCGCCTGCCGCGCCCGGTCCCGCGCCAGCTTCTTCACCCCCTTCAACTCCTTCCGCTCCCGCTCCGCCGCCAAAATCCTCTTCTCCAACGACTCCGCCAACGCCTTGTTCTTGTGGAGATAATTATCCAGCTCCTCCTTCAAAAAATTCCCAATGAACGTCCGCACCGTCTCCCCCTCCGGGGCCATATGCGTACTCCCCAGCTTCGTCTTCGTCTGGCTCTCAAACACCGGCTCCTCCACCCGCACACTGATCGCCGCCTCAATTCCCGCCCGCACATCCGACGGATCCCAGTTCGGCTTCTTGTAAAACTCCCGCACCGTCTTCACCAAGGCCTCACGAAACGCCGCCAAATGCGTCCCCCCCTGCGTCGTATGCTGCCCGTTCACAAACGAGTAATACTCTTCCCCACTCCCCGGCGTATGCGTAAACGCCACCTCGATATCCTTCCCCTCCAATTGAATGGGCTCATACAAAGCCTCATCCTCCATCTCCTCCTTCAACAAATCTAACAGCCCGTGCCGCGACTTGAACTTCTTCCCGTTGAACACCAACGCCAACCCCGGATTCAAATACGAGTAGTAGCGACACATCCGCTCCACAATCGCCTCCTTGAACTTCACCCGCTTCGGAAAAATCCCCCGGTCCACCTCAAACGCCAACCGCGTTCCCGCCACCACCCCCATAGCCACCCCCGGTCGCGTAAGAACCACCCCCCCCTACCCCGGGCCAAACAAAAAACCCCTTTTGGTAACCAACCCCCCCCCCCGA
>JBCCZX010000138.1:0-8923 GCA_039186735.1 Verrucomicrobiota bacterium
CCCACCTCTACCACCTCCCCGAAAAACGCAAATCCAAGTACTCGTTCGCCAACGCAATCGGATACCGCTCCAAACCCTCGTGAATCGCCGTCAACCCCGCCCCCCGCAGCCCCGCCACCAAATCCGTCGTATCCTGCTCATACGCCAACGCCCCCAGAAAACGCTGCGCACCCTCCACCCCCCGCACCGGCTCCTGCAAGGACTCCTCCACCACACTCTCCCTCACCGAAGCCACCAACAACAAATGCCGCTCCGCAATCAACCGCAACGCGGGCAGCGACCCAAACTGATCCTCCGAACGCAAATTCGTCAACACCACCACCAACGCCCTCTTCTTCTGCATCGTCATTACCCGCGACGCCAAATCCGAAAAGTCCCCGTAGCTCCCACGACTTTCATAGTCGTAAAGATGATTCAAAATCTGCGACATCCCTGAAGCCCCTTTCACCGGCGCCAAATACCGCTCCCCACCCCCAAAGTTCATCACCCCCACCTTATCTCCCTGCTTCAAGGCAATATACGAAAACAACAAAGCCGCATTCAACAAGTGATCCAAAATCGGAAACTCCCCGTCAATCGCTCGCGTCCGAATACTACAATCCGGCACCACCAAAATCGTCTGGTCCCGCTCCTCCTGATACTCCCGCGTAATCAGCTTGCTGAAACGCGACGTCGCCTTCCAGTCAATCTGCGACATCGCATCCCCCTCCTGATAATCCCGCAACTGATGAAACTCCTTGCTCAATCCCTTGATCCGCGGCTTCACAATCCCCATCTGCTCCGCCCGATCCGCCGTCGCCAACAATCCATACTGCAACACCGGCACATAATCCGGATAGACTTTACACAGCTCATCTTCCCCCACCCGCACACTGCGCCACCAAAAACCAAACAACGAGGCATACTCCAAATACGCCCGCTCAATCACCAAATCCCCCCGCTTCAAAAACACGATCTCATAACTCGACTCCGCCGTCCCCCGATAACGCAATCGAGGCAACTGCTGCGGAAAGTCCTCCGCCCGGCACTCCTCCGGCACCCCGTCATACAACCGCGCCTTCAACGGCCACACACTCCGATTCACCACCTCGAACCCCACCCGCCCCGGCTGCTGCAAAGCAAACCGACCCGGAATCGTCCGCCGAAATCCCACCCTCCGCGGCACCAACAAAAACAACCCGTCGACCACCCCCACCACCAACAACCCCAAACCCACCACCAACAACACCGGCCCCAATGACCCCACAAACGCCGCCGCGATTCCCAGCGCCAAAACCAAACCCGCCAAAACCACAAACCGAACCGACGGCCGCATCACCTCACTCCCGCGGAGCCTCCACTGAATTCACAATCGCCACCACCGTCTCATCCACCGTCTGTCCCGCAATCGCCGTCTCCGGCGTCAAACTGATCCGATGCCGCAACACCGGCAACGAACACCCCTTCACATCATCCGGAATCACAAACCCCCGCCCCCGCAACAACGCAATCCCCTTCGCCGCCTGAATCAACGAAATACTCGCCCGCGGACTCGCTCCATAACTCGTCATCGTGGAACTCCGCGTCGCCTGCACCAACTGCACCGCATAACGAATCACCGACTCCGAAATCGTAATTCCCTCCAAACTCGCCTGCAACACCGCCACATCATCCGGCGTGCAAACCTCCGCCACCAAATCCGGACTCAACGGCTCCGCCCCTGATCGCGTCACCCGCCGCGCAATCACAATCTCATCCTCCAAGTTCGGCTCATCCGCCAACAACTTCATCATAAACCGGTCCAACTGCGCCTCCGGCAACGGATACGTCCCATCCTGCTCAATCGGGTTCTGCGTCGCCAACACCATAAACGGCTTCGGCACCGCATGACTCTCGCCATCAATCGTCGCCTGCCGCTCCTGCATCACCTCCAACAAAGCCGCCTGCGTCTTCGCCGGCGCCCGGTTAATCTCATCCGCCAACAACAAATTCGTAAACACCGGCCCCTTCTTCAACTGAAACGACTGACTACCCATATCGTAGAGACTATGTCCCGTCACATCCGACGGCATCAAATCCGGCGTAAATTGAATCCGCTTGAACAAACCCCGAAACGTCCGCGCCAACGAGGTCACCAAATGCGTCTTCCCCAATCCCGGATGCCCCTCAATCAAGACATGTCCCGAACTCACAAACGCCGCCAGGACAAACTCCACCAACTCATGCTGACCAATGAACACCTTCTCCACCTCACTCCGAATTCCCTGCAGGATCCGCGTCGCTTCCCCACTCACTCCGGCTCCATTCGCCGACTCTTCCACTACCGCAGGTGGCTCGCCAAATTCTGAACTCATAATCGCTTGTCTAGTGTTTGTAGAATCTCCAGTTGCCTGACCAGTTGTTTCTCGCCCCCCTCCCCCTGCAACGCCCCCAACTCCTCATCCGACAACAACTCCTGCTCCTGCGCCTTCCCCAAAATCACCCCCACGTCCTCATTGAACGGCACATTCACCTTCCGCGCCAAACGCTGGCGTAAACCCTCCCTCATCCGCTCTAAAACCAAACCCTCCGCCCGATGCCGAAAGAAAAAATACCCGCTCGCCATCAAATGCTCCTTCAACTGCGCCGACTCATTCCCCACCCGGTGATACCTCGGCCCAAACCCCTTCCACGCCCACCAAACCAAAACCAACACAAACCCACCCAACGCCAAAATCGCCCCCGGCGCCGCATCCCACAACATCCCGAAAAATGACAACCGCGCCGAATACACAAACCACACCCGCTCCTCTTCACCCTGCCCAATCAAATCCCACAACAAACTCGCATGCTCCGCCTTCCCAATCTCCCGATTCGTAAACGGCTCCGCCGTCGCCAAAACAGTCAGCAAACCCTCCCCATAAGAATAACTATGCATCGCCTTCCACTCCCCATCCTCTTCCTCAACATCCCGAATCAACAACGGGGTCTCAAACTCAGTCTCATAACTTCCCTCCAAATGATAACTCTCCGCAAAATCCACCTCTCGCACGACCTCCTCCTTGTCACTGTCCTCCTCCTCGTCGTCCCCAAAATCAAACTGATCAAAGTCCCACTCATACTCGAAATCAAAGAAGTAACAAAAGTTCTCCAACGCGCCCCCGTCCTCACCATACACCCCCCAACTCGTCTCCTCCTGCATCACCGCAAACGCCACCAAATGCCCCCCCTCAACGATCCAATCATCAATCTCCGACAACAACCCATCCCCCTGAAGACTCGCCAACGGCACCATCAACACCGTTCCCTCCGGCGGCGGAAATTTCGGCAAACCCGCATAAGTCATCGCCACCATCCCCTGCTTCTCCGCCAAACGCTTCGCCGCCAAAAAATGATCCACCCGCGCCAACCCCTTGTAACCAATCTCCCGCTCCCGCTCCTCATACTTCCCTCCAAAGTCACAGCCCACCACCACCAACAACCACCCCACCAAAACCACTCGCCAAACTCCCCCCCTCATCGCTTCTCAAATGGCCACCGTTCACACAACCCCTCAAACATCTCCCCCGCCGGAACCCGCTTCGAATACGCCACCCGTATCCACTCCCGCGACAACTCGCCAAAATAGCCCGCCAATACCCCCGGCACCCGCTCCTCCACCCGCCGCAAACACTCCGACTCCGTATCCGACCCCTCAATCTCCACCTCCCGCTCCAAAATCAATTTCGACAACGCCCCCCGATACAACAACGAGAACGCCCCCTGCGCGTCCCCCGCCCCCCAACGCGCCCGCGCCTCCCCCAACAAATCATCCGGCAAACTCTCGGGCGCAATTTCCATCCCCATCACCACCGAAGGCGCCTGCCGCTTCGCCACCTGCTCCCCCATCTCCCGACCCCACCGACGCCCCTGCAACGAATGGAAAATCAACATCAGGATCACCACCACCAAAGCCACCAGCGCCACAATTCCCACCAACTGGAACAACCCCTCAAATGCCATTCCCACCCCCTCTCCTCCTCCCTCCGAGTTCGCCCAATTCTCCCAAAACCGATCCCACCACGTCTTCTCCCCATCCTCCTTCGGCACCCACTCCTTCACCGTCTCCTTGTGAATCGTAAAATCCTCATGCGCCAGGACCTCCCGAATCGACTCCTGCGCATCCGCTGCCCTCACCTCACCCCCACCCGCAAAACCCAAAGCCGCCAACCCCCACAACGCCACCTTCGCCACCCCGCTCCTCGCCAACTTCTTCCGCTCCACCCGCGCCGCCAACTCCCGAAACGTCAACTCCACATCCCACGCCTCCTGACTCGTCCGACTATTCAAATACAACGCAAACCCCGCCGCCAAATAAAAGGGCTCGAACAACACCGTTGTCACCACAAAACCCACCGCCATCGCAATCCCTAACCACCCTGCCCAAGCCTCCTCCGTTCCAAACACCGCCTCCCACTCATCAAACACCACCCCCTCCCCCTGCGGCACAAAGTTCAACAACACGAACAACAACGACAACAACAACAACAACTGCAAAAACAGACTCCCAAACGTAATCAACGTCGCCGTATCCCCTCCCACCCGCGACACCACCCGACACCGCTGCCCATAATCACTCCCCCGCTGCCCCTCCAAATCCAACACCGGCAAATTCAAACTCCGCGCAAACGAAAATCTCCGGATCGTCAACAACGACAACACCCCCCCGAACCCCAACCGCTTCCACTCCCCCAACGTCTCCCCCACCGTCACCTCCTGCCCAAAAATCCGCCGACTCAAATAATACAGGTAAAACCGATCCACCACCGGCTTCAAAAACCACACCAACCCCGCCATCACCCACGTATCCCCAAACCCCAACGCAAAACCAAACAAAGCCACCGGCAGGAACAACGCCCACCCAATCTTCATCATCGAACCATAGTGCTTCCGCGCCAACGCAAACCCCAAATCCACCGCCTCCCAACCACTCCGCGGACGCAACACCACATTCAAATCACGGACGTTCATACCACTCCTTTCTCCCCGAAAACAAATACCCCAACGTCAACACCCAGAACCCAATCCCCACCCCATACTTCAACAGCGGCGGATTCGGATGCGCCGACCAGAACCCCTCGATAAACGCCGCCAAAAAAATCAACGTCGCCGCCCCCCCCAACAACACCAACGCCTCCCGCCCGTTCCGAATCAAGGCCGACAACCGCGTCAACTGCGTCGCCCGCACCAACCCCCAGCCCAGACGCATCCCCGCCATCGACGCCACATTAATCCCCAACAACTCAAACGCCGAATGCCCACTCACAAACGTCCAGAACTTCACCGGATCTCCCACCACCTGCACATAACCCGCCGCCGCCCCAATATAGAGCCCATTGTAGACCGAAAAGAAAATCGTCCCCAACCCGAACAGGATGCCGCTGCCAAACATCCGCAACCCAATCCCCACATTGTTCTGCACGTAAAAGGCAAATATCATGAAGTCACTCCCATACGTCTCCCGTCCATGCTCCAATGCATCCCCCTCCTTCCCATACATCGCATCCATCGACATCATCCCCTCCGGACCAATCACCGCCTGAATCCACGTCAACCCCCACTGCCCCGACAACGCCATCACCGCAAACGGCACCCAGAACAACCCCGCACTAAACAGAAACAACCCAATATTATGCCGGAACGCCCCCGGAAACGTCCGCGTCAAATACTTCACCGGCGCAAACCGGGCCCGACTCCGGTGCAAGTGCTGAAACAACCCCATCACCAACCCGTTCAACTCCGACACCATCGACAACCCGTAAAGCCGCTCCCGCGCCAAACCCAAATCCTGGCAAATCCGCCGGAAACGCGCCGGCATCTCCCTCGCCTCCTCCGCCGTCAGCCCCTCCTTGCCATCCAGCTTCCCCTTCGCCTCAAAACCAGAACGCCACCGCGCCCCGTTCATCTCCCGAAACTGTTTCCTCGAAATCATCCCTCCGCCTTCTGCAACCAACGCGCCACTCCCATCGCAAAACTCGTCGCATTCGGCGCCTTCTCCACCTCCTGCATCCCCGCCAACGGCCCCGCAATCTCCGCCCGACGCTCCGCACTCAAACTCTCAAAACGTCCCGCAAACTCCAAAAACGCCAACTCCTCCTCCCGCTGCAACACCACCCCCGGAGCGATCGGCGGACTCGCAATCGCCTTCGCCTCCGACACCGGCGGCGGCACCGCATAAATCACCAACGTCCCCGCCAACAAATCCCCCAACCGCTGCGAATTCCGCGACACCAAAATCGACACCACCCCCACCGCCCCAAACAACGGCATCAAATCAATCCACAACAACAACAACCGCATAAACGCCGACTGAAACCCCACCGGCGCCCCCGACATCTTCACCACCTTCAACTTCAACGCCTTCTTCCCCGGCGTCCCCCCCCACTTCGACCTCTCACACAAAGGCTCATAAAACCAGAACAACACAAAAGCCACCAACATCGCCATCCCCTCACTCGCCTCAACCCCCACCGCCAACCCAACCAAGCTGAACACCAACATCAACAAGAACATCGCCGCAGAAAAAATCGCCAAATCAATCAACCGCGCCAACAGCCTCGGAAACACCCCCGCAGGCCTCAACTGGACCTCCACCCCCTCCGCCAGCTCAATCTTCCGATAGGTGTCCAATTTCTCTGGCACATCCCTGTTTTCCACCCTTCCCCGCTGGATTGCAAACTGTTTGAAAAATTCAGCCCGATCCCCCAATCTCCCCCCGAGACTCCAGTCCAATGTCAGAAAATATCTACCAAGCCCCCGCCGCCTCCCAAGTCGCCAACGTCAACGAAGGCGAACACACACCCCTCAGCCTCAAACAAAAACTCTTCGGCTTCAAAGGCCGCATCAGCCGCGCCGGCTACTGGGGCTACGCCGTCGGCTTCGGTATCCTCTTCATCATTCCCTTCTACATCTTCTTGTTCGGTGCAATGTGGGGTTGGGGCGCTCTCGACGAATCATCCTCCCAACCCGCCAACCTCCCCATCGCCATCATCGCCACCCTCCTATCCATTGCCTCATACGCCGTCGTCATGTGGGTGAGCTTCGCCATCATCGCCAAGCGTTACCATGACCGCAACAAAAGCGGCTGGTGGTCACTCATCGCTTTCATTCCCTACATCGGCGGAATCTGGATCCTCATCGAATGCGGCTGCCTTGCCGGCGACCGTGGCCACAATCAATACGGCTCCGACCCCCTCCTTGCCGACGGCAAACGCCACCTCTAGCAGAACGGTAGGGACGCGTCGCCAAGGCGTCCGCCAAAATCACCCTACCAAATCCTAATCTCGCACCAACACTCGGACCACCAACAGGCAACTTTCCTCTTGTTCCCTGCAACCAGAGAGGGATATCTAACGAATGCTCTCTCTACGCCGCGGACGATTGAACGCATTTTTTGCGCTTATCCTCTCTGTTCCCTTTCAGTCCCTTCTCGCGCTCCCTCAATACCCTCTCGATTGCAACAATCTCCTCATCAGTTCCTTCACTGACCCAACCTACCCCACACCTCGCATTGGCGAGCGCAACCTCTCAATCACCCACAGCACCCTTGGCTCGGGCATCCAATCGGTCGAACTCATCCACAGTCCCGACCCCAATGCCATCTCTAACGGCACTGCTACCGTTTCTTCCGCAACCACCGCCTCCCTCGGCGCCGGCAATTTCCGCTCCTCCTTCATGTTACCATGGAGTCCGCCTGGTGATTCACACATCAACGCCAAACCCACCGACTTCTATCCCTCAGGAACAACCGTTTACTACCGCTGGCAAATCTCCTACCTCAACAACGGTGGCCTCGTCACCGTCCAAGGTGACCAACATCAATTCACCATGCCAAGACGCGTTATCGTCGCAATCCTTGGCGATTCTTTCGGCTCCGGCGAAGGCGCACCGCTCCTCCAACCTGGCAAAGACCCCTGGCAATCGAACAACGAAGGCGAACGAGCCCATCGCTCTCCCATCTCTGGACAAGAGATCGCTCTCAACTCTCACTTCTCCAATTACCCAACCACCGCCTACGACTACGTCAATCTCTCCTCTTCCGGTGCGATCGCACTCGATATCTATTCCAACCAACCTCAACGCACTCGCTCCACGAATGATGCCAGAAACGACGACGACCCCACGACCGACGAAAACAAACCACAAGGAGTGTCCTACGTCCAAGCAGACCGACTCGAACAATGGCTCAGCGCTCGCGACTACCGACACCTCGACGCCATTATACTCTCCTGCGGCGGCAACGACCTCGGTTTCGCCTCCATCCTCACCAACTACCTTGGTCTCAATATCCCTTTTCTTATCAACTCAGCTCTCAACGCCCTCTCCAACCCAGGCTGTATCACCCTCGGCGTCGCCGGAGCCGTTTTCGGCGGACCGGTTGGGGCCATCCTCGCCTACACGGCTTGTGTAATTCCTGTTGCCATCATCGAAATCACAACCGCCATCGGCCGCGATGCGACTTTCAAAAACCCCTACTCGGCCGGCAGCCTCTCAAAATTCAAAAGTCAAAACTTCTCCACCTACGCATCCAACCTTCAAAACCAATACTACCCCGCCCTCGCCCAACGTCTCAGCAACAACCTTCAAAGCGACGGCTCACCCGTCTCCGTCGCCAACGTCCTCGCGACCGAATACCCCTTTCCTCTCAAAGACTGCTCCAGCTTCTTCGAAAGCCCACCCCTCGTAAAACTGGTCCTCGACGATGCCTTCATCAAAATCGACATCTCCGGCATCCCCGTTCTCTCCCTCTTCGGCGACACCATCGCCATCGACATCTCTGGAATCAGACCCGTCACCGTCGGCTTTAGCACCACCGAAACTCTCGAAGCATCCAATACCTTGGCCCCTCCCAGCAGCTCTCCCCGGCCAAACTGCGGCGGCCTCAACCATCTTCTCAAAGACCTCGTCCAAGCTGCCAACAACGCCC
>JBCCZX010000139.1:0-8710 GCA_039186735.1 Verrucomicrobiota bacterium
CCCCCCACCACCCCCACGGCCAACACCACTCCATCCCCGGCAAAAACATCAGCCCCCAACCCCCCCAAACTGCCAAAGGCCACTGCTTCCTCACCCTCGAAGACGAAACCGGCCTCGCCAACATCTTCGTCCCCCGCAAAACCTTCTCACACTTCCGCCTCACCCTCACCACCGAACCCTTCCTCCTCATCCGCGGTACCCTCCAAATCGGCGAAGGCAACGTCCCCTCCGTCTACACCCACCACCTCCAACCCCTCCCCACCATCCCCGACAACCTCCCCATCTCCTCCCACGATTTTCACTAGCCTGCTTTCCAAAAGCTCATTCGCTTGTTCACCGGAGTCGCCCTTTGAAAATCAGTCGATCACCACTTCAACTCCAATCATTCGCATCCCGCGCGCCCAAGCCTACGGAATAATAAACACCAACCTCACCTCGCCGAAAGCGCACTCAATTCCTTCGCTCGCTGCCGAATCATTCCATGATCGGAAGTCAACCGCATCGCCTCATCCTCCGACTCGAAAAACGCCACCACCAAAGCACCCACAAAACGCCGCTTCTCCACCGCTCCCTCAAAAAATCCACCCGAAGTCTCACTCACACTCCCGTCTTGCATCTCATAAGAAGACGCAAAACCAAGCACCTCAAAATCCCCAAACTGCGGACGCTCCACCCTCGACCCAAATTCACGAATGGCCGACATCTCCTCCCAAAAATCCGTTTCTTCCCGCGAAAATCCTCCCGGCGAAGCCAACGCCGCCGCACCCTCTCGCCAAACAAACTCCGCCTCGGCCCACTCTCCTTCAAGGTTCCCAAACGTATTCCCAGCCATCGAACCCCGCCGCACAAACCGTCCATCCTCAAACTGCAAAGTCGTCACCCGAAAATACGGCTTCCCCTCCGGAGCACGAAACTCACCCCCAATCGCCGACACCCCCAACAACGCTCGCAAACCCGGATCCTCCGAACGAATCTCCCCCAACCCGTCCTGCTCCTTCTCGCAACCCGCTAAAACCAAAAACCCAACCACTCCCGCCGAAATCAAACCGATTTTCATAGTCCTAAACTAGAAAACAAGCTCCCGAGCACCACAAGGAAGAAGCTCAACCCACTCAAAGAAAACGGCGGGGATTTCTCCCCGCCGTCCAAATTCGTTCTTGTCCCCGAACAAACGAGGTTGCTCCCAAAATCAATTCGAGACCGCCTGCTTCAAAACCACTCGGTCTCCGCTCAAAATCCGCGTTCCCGGCTTCAAGCTCGTCTTATCGATATCACAAATCGTTTGCGTCGGCTCCAAGGAAGACACCTTCAACTTACCGACATACTGTCCCCCCCGGCTCACCAAAAGCTCACTCCGATCATCAATGTTAGAGTTACTGGAACCTCGATTAATAATGCAGAATCCGTAACCATTATCCACTGCCGTCACCGTAGCCACTACCGAATTCCGCGCAATACGCTGCTTAACCTTCACCAAACGCTCCTGCTGGCGTTGCTTCTGCTCCGTAGCTGACTGCACAGCAGTTTTCAACTTCGCTGCCAAGACCGTCTTCTCGTCCAACTCTTCCTCTAAGTCTTTTCGCTGGTTCTCTAGCGTCTCAATATATCCTGCCACATCATCAACACCAAGATTTCCGCCCGAATCAGGAATCATTTCACCGATGATGATTTTCGCCCGGCTGATCGCTGCATTCACTTCCACCAATTCAGCATCATAAGCTTCAATATCAGCCTCAACCCGGGCCAAGCTCTTTTCCAACCCAGACTCTTTTGACTGCTCATTATCCAAGCTCGCCTGCGCCTCGTCTCTGTCACTGTTCGCCGCCTTCAAAGCTTCCGAACTTGTCTTGACTCTCTCCTCTTCATCTTCAATCCGCTGACCCAACGTTAGATTGGCTTCGTAGAGATCCTCGTATTTGACAATCTCTTCCTTCAATTTCCCATTGTTGGAAAACCCGAAAAAAGTAGCCGCCGCCGCCAACGCGATAGTGACTCCGTAGAGAATATTTTGAATCATGGTGTGCTGCTGATGTAGTTGGATTGAACGATTAGTTGGAAGAGGCAATAACGGAATCACCGACCCGAATCGCCTCTCCCTCCGCAAGAGAGTCGGGCACGATATTCGCCGCTGCTGTCGAAGTCTCCGTCCCCGTTACCTGCAACTTCGCAATCACTTCGCCATGGCGAACAACCTCAAGTGTCGAATCACGAATCACGCCCGCATTATCGCCCCCGCCAATAATCACAAATCCCAACTCCGAAACCACACGCGTCACTCGAGTCCTCAAACCAGGATTGGAAACTTTTTTCGCATAGCCTTCAAGGACCCCAGACAACTCTGAATTTTCGACATCCAATGTGCTCCTCCTCGCCGACCCTGCCGCAATCTCTCCATTCTTTTGCAAAACCTCTCCTCTGAGAGCTGCCAAATCCGTCTGCAACTTCTCCAACTTACTCTCGAGGTCTCCCAAATCTCCAAATCCTGACAGAGCATCTTCAGCTGCCTCCAATTGCCCCTTTTTAGACTCCGCCGCTGCCTTCTTGTCATCAATGTCGCTCTGCAACGAAGTGTTCTGCGCCAGCTGCTCCTCCAACTCCCCCTTCAGCTTCACAGCCTCCTCCTGCGCAACTTTCGTCTCGGCCTCGTTAGCATTCGCCTTTTCTTTCTCCTCCTCGAACGTCCGTTCATTCTGAGCCTGTCGCAGTTCCTGCGTCTCAACTTCGCTCAACTGATCGTTGTAAGCCCCCTTATTGTAAAATGCGAAAACGGCGGTCGCTGCCAAGACAACTGCCGCAAGAATCCCAAAAATGTTAGCCATGGTGTTTTGTGCGTAGATTGAAGCTTTTCACAATCGAAACGCTCCAAGTTCGAAGACTTTAGAAAGAACCCCCCCGCCTCGACAACCGAAAAATGCCCCCGGGGTCGCCACGTCTTTACAAAAGCCAACTTCTGCCCCTAGTTCCCACCGCCGCATGAACTCCGTCCTCCGCGTCTTTTTCTACCTCAAACGCTACCCCGGACTCGCCGCTGCCCAGCTCGCCTGCGCCTCTGTCATGGCCGCCGCCGTCATCATTTTCCCCTCCGTCACCGGCTTCGTCACCGACAAAATCCTCCCCGACCCCTCCCGCCACCACGAACTCCTCCTCTGGGTCTTCATCGGCCTTGGCGGCTTCTTCCTCAAGGACTTCCTCAATTTCGGCCGCATCATGGTCAACAACCACTTCGAGCAAAATGTCATCTTCGACATCCGCTCCGACCTCTACCGCAAAATCCAGAACCTCCCCCTCCGCTGGTTCGACAACCGCCGCACCGGCGACGTCATGACCCGCGTCGCCGAGGACGTCACCGCCATGGAACGCGTCCTCATCGACGGCATCGAGCTCGGCCTCGTCGCCGCCATCCAGCTCCTCGCCGTCGGCACCGTCATGTATCTCACCAACTGGCAGGTCGCCGCCTGGGCCACCCTCCCCATCCCCCTCCTCATCCTCGGCGCCTGGCTCTACTCCAAAGACGCCCGCTTCCGCCATGCCGCCCAACGCGACACCACCTCCGACCTCAACTCCGTCCTCCATGACAACATCTCCGGCATCCGCCAAATCAAATCCTACGCCGCCGAATCCGCAGAACACACCCACTTCAATTCCCTCTCCGAAAAAGTCCGCCAGGCCACCCTCCACGTCATGCGCTGGTGGGCCGTCTACAACCCCTCCATGTCCTTCATCCAAATGCTCGGCTACTCCCTCGTCCTCCTCTTCGGCGGACACGCCGTCATCAACCAAAACATGGAACTCGGCGACCTCCTCAAATTCTTCCTCCTCCTCTCCCTCTTCTACGAACCCGTCACTTCCCTCCGCCAACTCAACCAAATCTACCTCTCCTCCCGCGCCGCCGCCGATCGCGTCTTCGAAATCCTCGACTCCCCCGACGAACCCAACCCTGCCTCCGGAAAAACCCTCCCCCCCAACTTCGCCGCCCGCGTTATTTTCAAGGACCTCTCCTTCCACTACGACGACGACAGTAACACCCCCACCCTCTCCCGAATCAACCTCACCGCCGAACCCGGCCAAACCATCGCCCTCGTCGGCCCCACCGGTGCCGGCAAGTCCACCATCGTCAACCTCCTCCCCCGCTTCTACGAATACACTCGCGGCTCCATCACCATCGACGGCCACGAACTCAACGAAGTCGACAAAGCCTCCCTCCGCCAAAACATCGGCTACGTCACCCAGGAAGCCTTCCTCTTCAACGGCACCGTCCGCGAAAACCTCCTCCTCGCCCGCCGCGACGCCACCGACGACCAACTCTGGACCGCCCTCCGCAACGCCTGCGCCAACGACTTCGTCGAAAAACTCCCCCAACAACTCGACACCAACGTCGGCGAACGCGGCGTCAAACTCTCCGGCGGCGAAAAACAACGCCTCTCCATCGCCAGCGCCCTCCTCAAGGATCCCCCCATCCTCCTCCTCGACGAAGCCACCGCCTCCGTCGACAACGAAACCGAACACCTCATCCAACAAGCCCTCGACACCCTCATGGAGAACCGCACCGTCTTCGTCATCGCCCACCGCCTCTCCACCATCCAAAACGCCGACCAAATCTACGTCCTCAAACGCGGCCAAATCGTCGAACACGGCACCCACGACCACCTCCTCTCCCTCAACGGCCTCTACACCGACCTCTCCCAAAAAGCCCTCCTCACCGACTAATAACGCCAACTGGCGGTAGCGCTGACTGGCCCCAGTCAGCACACCCTGCCAGCCTCCAACTCCCTCGCAAAGCTCGCCCCAGTTCAAATCCCAAATCTTCCGTGCCTTCCGAATGCGGAATGATAGAGTGAATCTCGCACCATGCGTCTCGCCCTCGTCTCCACTTTTCTAATTCTCGTCGCCCTCACCGCAGTATCCCTCCTCACCAACAAGCAATCATCTCCAGAGCCATCGCCAAAGGAACCTCCAACCCACATCGTCTCTCCAACTCCCCCCTACACCTACGCCACCCCCTCCCGCGACGGCATCGGCAAATTCTACCTCGGCCGCGAAATCGCCGCCGTCATGGGCCACCAAGCCATCCCCTGGCTCGAACGCAACAATCGCGAACTCGAAGAAGCCCCCTCCCGCGCCATCCAAGCCCTCAAAATCCAACCCACCGACACCATCGCCGACATCGGTGCTGGCTCCGGCTACTACTCCTTTCGTCTCTCCAAACTCGTCCCCCAGGGCCAAGTCATTGCCGTCGATATCCAACCCGAAATGATCGACTTCCTCACCGAAAAAGCCCGCGACCTCAACATCACCAACGTCCACCCCCACCTCGGCAAAATCGACTCCCTTCAACTCCCCCCCGAATCCCTCGACGCCGCCATCCTCGTCGACGCCTACCACGAATTCTCCCACCCCGCTGAAATGCTCGCCTCCCTCCACACCGCCCTCAAACCCAACGGCCGCCTCTTTCTCCTCGAATACCGCGCCGAAGACCCTCAAGTTCCCATCAAACCTCTCCACAAAATGACCGAGCAGCAAGCCATCAAAGAACTCTCCACCAACAACCTCACCCACATCACCACCCTCAATCACCTCCCCTGGCAACACCTCATGATCTTCAAAAAATAGACCTAAGACCCCGCTTTCTAAGGACCAGCCAGCCTCGCTCTCAGTTGAAAGAAGCCGCGGGCCGAGTCAATACCTCCCTCAACCCCCAACATCACCGCGACGCTCTTCAACGGATAAGCAACACCCTCCTCAAGCATCGCAAAAGGCTCAATCAAATCCTTCGAATAATAAATGTCGTAGACTCTCCCTTCGACACTCGTCCAATCGATCACAATCTCATTCGTTCCAGCGCTGTGCGAAAGACTCTCAACCCTCAAATAATCATTACCGTCAATCGGCGAAGTTCCCGCCAGAAATTCAGCCTCGTTATCAAAACCATCCCCATCGTAATCAAAAGTCGCATCACTATCCGGACTGCCCACCAAACCATAACCGGCAACCCAAAAATCGTAAGCCGTCGGAAACTGGATATTCAAACGATCAAGCTGCAAAATTCTGGTCCGCGTATCACTATCCGAACCCGCCCTCAAAAGCAGCGCATTCGGCTCGAGATTCCCAAGGAAAGAATGCCCCGTCACCGACACATCACCCGTATCCAGCCCCGTCACCGACACATCCACCACACCATCCTTCCAATTCACTGAAAGGGTATTGTAAACATCCTCCCACTGACCACTGATACTCGTCGCCCCACTGCCCGTGGTAATCAGATTGTTCGAATTAGTACCGTTCCGTTGCACATTAATGTCCAAAAGAGTCGTCGTCGTCGTCGCACCGATATGAACGAGATTGAACTTTGCTGCCGTCCAAGTACTGCCCGAATTCAAACCAAGATCGACCGAGATCTCTCCCTCACCCCGCTCCACCCCAAACGGCAACACCGCCTCACTCACCCCACTCACCCCGTCACTCGCACCCACCAAAGCTAACCGACTATTCGCCACCTCAACTCGAAACGCCGCTTCCGCCCCCCCACCCAATCCCGTCACAATCCACGCCGGATCGACTGTCTCAGGTGTATCCACACCCCAATCCGTTCCGCTAAGCCCTGAATCAACTCCTCCCAACCCGGTTCCATTAAACTCCCAATCCACCAATTCGAAAAACTCACTCGCACCCCCACCGGGAACAACCTTCACCGATCCCCCCTCCTCACCCCGTTCATTCGAAAAGCTGAAATAGACTTCGCTCTCCGGCCCGAAACCAGACACATTGACCTCGACCGGAGTCAACACCACCTCTCCCACCGTCGCCCCACTACCAGGAACATAGGACCTCCTCAAGCCACGGTGCAGCGGATTGGAAGCCGTCAATGCATAAGACCCTCCCTGCTCACGCGCCATCACCATCAGAGGCCGGTCCACTGTCAGCGTTTTTCCCGCTCCAAAATCCACCGAACCCGCTCCCTGAAACAACGAATAATACAGCCCCGTCGCCGTATCCGAAACCGCCTGCACCCCCCCCGAATTCGCGACCACCTGCACCGGCGGATTCGCCACATAAGCTTGCAACTCGGACACCGTCACATCCGGCAAAACCACGTACGCATAAGTATCACCAACAGGATTCACCCCATGATCAATCCAAAGACGGAACATATTCAGCACTCCCGCATTCCAAGCCGCATGCCCAAGCTCATCACGAATCGAATCTTCCATATCCGGATCCTGCTCAATCACACTATTGAACGGCCGATCCCCGAAGGAAGCCACCAACTGAGTCCCACCCGCTGCCGAAGGCCAAATCACATAACCCATCCCATCATGCCAAAACCACGCCTCACTCGTAACCGTAAAACTCTGCTGCAAAGGCGTCCCCAACGGCACCGTGGTCGCCCCACTTCCATTCACCGAATAAGTCACATCCGTCAGTCGGCGAACGTTGTTGATCGTCGTCAGAATCTCATTCTGACTGCCACCCACCGTAGCTACCCGGCGAATATTTTGCCCCAAGGCCACCATTCCATCATCAAAAAAGAAGGTCCCCTTCAACGCCCCCGCCCCATTGATTGGGCTATAGCTCCCGGAGTCGTTCGAATCAAACTGCACCATCTCCAAATCAAATCCCCCAAAACCGTAATCCCCGTCAAACACCCCTCCCGAAAAGAGATTCAAACCCCGCTTCGTAGAACCAGCAGCACCCGCCGAAATCGTCTGCCCCTGCTCCACCGTCGTTCCCGGAAGATGCTCAAAATCCCAAGCCAGTTTGCTAAACCGAATCTCATCACCTCGCCTCACAATCGGCGTATAACCCGTTCCAAAATTCAAATGAATCCACGAAGGATTCCCACTCGCCGAACGATCTTCCGGAGGGCGCGCCCGCTGCGAACAACGATTCACCCATATACCGAAATTCGCACGCCGATGAGCCTGCAACTCCGTGTTCCAAAAATAACGATGACCCTCGAATTCAGGCTCATTCGCCTGCGCCGCTCCTGCACTCGTCCACGGCGGCAGAAATGCATCATTGCGAATCGAGGTAATCTCCGCCTGCCTCGTCAATTGACTCCCCCCAAGATTCAACAACCGATCGTATAAATCGATAAAACTGCTCGCCACACTGTCCGTCCGGTCCAGTAAACGAGTCGCCCTCTTCGCTGCCGTCGAATAATTCACGACCCCCCGGAACATCACCCAGCGAGTCCCCTCCGTCATCGTATCGGCGATGAAATCGAAATGCTCGGTTTCATAAGCCCAAGGCGTATTCTGAAACAACTCCCCATACTCAATCGCCCCGTCAGTCCACCCAATCCCATACATCCCCCAATAATTCATCTCCCCATGATGCATCACACTCCAGTCAGGATGAATCCCCGTCGAATCCGTCTCCGTCCGATTAAAGCTCAACGCCTTCTTCCAATGATAATCATACTCATCCATATCGGCGACCTGATTGGTAAAAACGATATACCGAAGACAATTATCCAATCGAAACGCCCAGTTCGGTCCCCGGATTTGCGGCGACGCATTGATAAACGCCCGCAAATACGCACGCACCTCTTGAAAGACATCCTCCACAGCAGGGTCCGTCTGGCGGTCAGCATGAAACTCATCATACATCAACAAACAAAGAATCGTCAGTTGACCCCCAACCGTGTTGGAATCTCCGGTATACGTAAAAGTCTCGTGATACTCATGGGGCGCCGCATGACCATTCGCAA
>JBCCZX010000140.1:0-8593 GCA_039186735.1 Verrucomicrobiota bacterium
ACCGAACACGGCACCTTCCCATCCGAAGTCGGCACCCTGCGCGCCATGACCGTCAAGAGCCCCGCCCTCCAAGCCCGGGCCGACCTCTCTCTCTACCTTCCTGAAGGCCACGAACAACCCGACAAACTCCCCGTCGTCACCCTCCTCCACGGCGTTTGGGGCAGCCACTGGGTCTGGTCCCTCAAAGGCCGCGCCCACCTCACCCTCCAACACCTCATCGACGCCCAAGAAATCCCCCCCATGATCCTCGCCATGCCCTCCGACGGACTCTGGGGCGACGGCAGCGGCTACCTCCCCCACGGAACCCAGGACTACGGCAAATGGATCACTCACGACGTCCCCCACGCCGTCTCCGAAGCCACCGGCAACTCCCTCGACGCCCCCCACTTCATCAACGGCCTCTCCATGGGCGGCTTCGGCGCCCTTCGCCTCGGCGCCGCCAACCCCGACCGCTACCTCGCCTTCGCCGGACACTCCTCCATCACCGACATCGCCCAAATGCCCCTCTTCGTCGAAGAACCCCAAACCGCCTACACCGAAGCCCCCACCGAGGACCACTCCGTCCTCGCCACCATCCTCGCCAACCGCGACCACCTCCGCCCCTTCCGCTTCGACTGTGGCACCGACGACCTCCTCATCGAACACAACCGCCAACTCAAGCAAGCCCTCACCGAACACAACATCCCCCACCACTACCAGGAACACCTCGGCGGCCACGAATGGCCCTACTGGATCAACCACCTCCGCGACACCCTCAAATTCTTCGCTACTCACACCAAGTAACTCGTTCTCACCAGCACAAACCAAACACACTCACCACCGACAACATCATGAAATCAAAAGCAGCCATCGCCCCCGGAGACGGAACCTTCACCATCGAAGAAACCGAAATCCACCCCCCCAAAGGCGACGAAGTCCTCGTCAAAATCAAAGCCGCCGCCATCTGCCACACCGACTACGACTCCCTGCGCTGGGGAATGCCCATCGTCATGGGTCACGAAGGCGCTGGCATCGTCGAAGCCATCGGCGAAAACGTCACCAAAGTCGCCGTCGGCGACGACGTCATCCTCAACTGGGCCACCCCCTCCTACGACGGCTACCAATGCCAACTCGGAAACCAAAACATCTGCGAACGTAACTCCCCCGTCCTCGCCAGCCACGCCGGCAAAATTTCACAAGGACACCCCACCTTTGAATCGACCCATTGGAAGGACAAAGCCATCGAACGCTCCTTCAACCTCGGCTCCTTCTCCGAATACGCCCTCGTCCGCTCCTCCGGCGTCGTCAAAAAAACCTCCAGCAAACTCTCCTACGAAGGAGCCTCCACAATCAGCTGCGCCGTCATGACTGGCTGCGGCTCCGTCTTCAACACCGCCAAACCCGACTGGGGCAGCTCCATCGTCGTCCTCGGCACCGGCGGCGTCGGCCTCAACGTCGTCCAAGCCGCCCGCATCTGCGGCGCCGCCAAAATCATCGCCGTCGATGTCAACGAAAACCGCCTCAAAATGGCCAAGCAATTCGGCGCTACCGACACCATCCTCGCCGACCGCGAAGACAAAGGACTCCTCAAAGCCGCCGAAATCGTCAAATCCATGACCCAAGGCCGCGGCGCCGACTACGCCTTCGAATGCACCGCCATCCCCGCCCTCGGCGTCGCCCCCCTCGCCATGATTCGCAACGCCGGCACCGCCGTCCAAGTCAGCGGCATCGAAGAAGAAATCACCGTCGACATGCGCCTCTTCGAATGGGACAAAGTCTACATCAACCCCCTCTACGGCGGAGCAAAACCCGACCTCGACTTCCCCAAATTCGAAGCCCTCTTCGAAAAAGGAGACCTCATGTTGGAAGAACTCGTCACCCGCACCTACCCCCTCGAAGAACTCCAACAAGGCTTCGACGACATGCTCGCCGGCCGCAACGCCAAAGGCGTCATCGTCTTCGAATAAAGAAACCCCCGAAAGACTATTGAAAGTCGACAGCTCTAATACACGTCTCTCGCATAACGCTTCTCTTTTTTCAGCGCCTTCACGTATTCCTCCGCCTCATCCTCAGTTTTCCCTCCATGGCCCCGAACAATTTCATGGAGCGCTTTGTCGACATCTTTCGCCATCCGTGAAGCATCCCCACAAACATAAAAGTAACTACCCTCTTCCAACCACCGCCACATCTCCTCGCCCTGCTTCCTCATCAACTCTTGCACATAAACCTTTTCCTCTTGGTCCCGCGAGAACGCCAAATCCAGCTTCGTGAGAAGACCCTTCTTCTTCCAGGCTTCCAGCGCCTCTTCGTAAAGATAATCCGTCGCTCGATGCGGATTACCGAATAAGAGCCAGTTCTTTCCTTCCGCAGCCCGCTCCTCCCTCTCTTCCAAAAAAGCACGAAACGGAGCAATTCCCGTTCCCGGCCCCACCATGATCATGCCGGCCTTGTCGTCTTTCGGCGGCCGAAAAGCCCGATTGACCTGCACAAAAACCCTCGGCTGCGTGTCCTCAATCCGATGGGCCAAATAAGTCGAACAAACCCCTCCTCGCGCGCGACCATGGGCCTCATAAGTCACCACCCCGACCGTAAGATGCACCTCGCCCGGATGCGCCTTGGGACTGGAAGCAATCGAATACAAACGGGGATGGAGCTTCTTCAACACTCCCACAAACTCCTCCCCATTCGCAAACTTTGCCGGGTAGTCGATAACCAAATCAATCAGCTCCCGCCCCCAAAGAAAGTCCTCCCAAATCTCTTTCTCATCTTTCTCAACCAGCACCTCGAGCTCCTCCGAACCACTGCGCTTCTGCCAATCCACAACCAATTTCTTGCTCACCGTCCGAATATCATAATTCTTGCAAAGAGCCTCCCGCAGCGAAGCCTGGCCTCCATCGGGAAGAGACACCACTTCTCCCGGATCAAGTGAAAGGGTTCTCAGAATTTCATCAACAACTCGGGAGTCATTGAGTGGATAAACCCCCAATGCATCCCCTGCTTCATATTTCAGGCCCGATCCCTCGATTGATAACTCAACATGATGAGTCGACTTGAAAGCCCCTTCACGATTCAGATCAAAATTACGAAGAACCTGGGCCGGAAACGGCTTCGTTTTCCCGTATCGCTCTCCCTTCTCCCCAACAACTCTACTCTCACTCCGCGTTGCTCCTACTCCCAGCACTCCCAGCACCCCGGCCTTCCACCTCTCAAAAGGCTCATCGAAATCCACATCACTATCCACTCTCTCAAACATCCTCTCCCCCCCCAACTCACTAAGCCGCTCATCGACGACTTTCCCGGCTTCGCAAAAATCAGGATACTGCGAGTCGCCTAACGCCAAAACCGAAAACTTGGTCCCCTCAATCCGAGGAGCGGATGCCTCTTGCAAAGACTCCACAAACTCGACCGCGTTATCCGGTGGCTCTCCATCACCATACGTACTCGTCACCACCAAAAGGTTTTCCTCCGCTGGTAAATTCGAGATTTCATAATCAGCCATCTCCACAACCGACGCCTCGTAAGGTCCCGCTTCCAACGCACTTGCCATTCGCGTGGCAAGTCCCTCCGCATTTCCCGTTTGCGAACCCCAAAGAATCGTCACCGGAACCCGCGATCCTTCATCAATCGGCAACACATTCGCAACCAACTGTTTCGCAAACGCCCCGAACTGCTTGGCGAGATACTCATTCAACCAGGCTATCTGCTTCTCACTGAAGGGTGCTTTTTCTGGTCCAGTCATTTCAGCCTCAAAAAAATTACTCAAAACTCCTGCTCAATCTTGCCGCGAGAAAAAACGAACATGCACTGATTCGTATCCAACCTGCCGCTCATACGAAGACTCCTTCTCCATCTTGGGTTCAGCCTCAATCAAAACCATTCGCTCCACATGCTTGCAAAGCGACTTCAATAACATCCGAAAAAGCAGCCGCGCATGATGAGCTCCCAGGCAATTATGGCGCCCAAAACCATACCCGATGTGTGGGTTCGGATTTCGATCCAGCTGCAACTCATCAGGATCCTCAAAAACCGTCTCATCCCGATTCGCCGACGGCCAACAGATCGCCACCCGCCCCCCGGCAGGCACTTCCTGCTCACCCAGGCTCTCAGCATGAGGACACTTCCGCGTAATTGCCGTCAAAGGACTCACGTAGCGCACGAACTCTTCCGCTGCCAAATTGATCCTCGCCTCGTCTTCCCGCAGGAAAAACAACGAATCTGGATCCTCCGCAAGATGGGCAAAAATACTCGCCGCCGTGTTGATAATCGTATCTCTCCCTCCCGCAAAAGTCACATTCGCAAACCCCTGCTTTTCATCGAACGTCAACTTGCGCCCTCGAAACTCCACCCCGTTCAAATAACTGAAAAAATCATCTCCCGGATTCTCCTCCGCCTGCCGGAAACGACTACCCGTATATTGTTCAAGTAAATGACCGTCGCCGGCATCGTCGTCCCGATCATGAAAAACATGCAGCCCCCAACTGATCCAGATATCCGCCTCTGACTCCGGCATTCCTAGTAAAAGTGCCAACGCTTTGCTCTGCATCGGCAACACAAATCCCCGCACCGCTTCGATCTCTCCAAGGCTCAACGCCTCACAAACCATCTCGTCAATCATTCTCTCAATAGCCGCAATGAACTTCGCATCACTCCGCGGACGGTTAAAAAGCGGCTGCACCAATGCCCGGAAATCAGCGTGATCAGGCGGATCAATTTCCAGTGGCAACTGTCGCACTCCCCGCACCTCCGCTTCCGAGTGCAAAACGCACATCAAGGGATTATCACTGCTAAAACTCTCCCAGTCTTTCGCCGTTTCTTTTGCATCTTCATGGCGCAGAACAAGCGGAACATTCTCCCCGTCACAATCGACGTTCAAAAAACCCTCCCGAGCGCGGGCTTTGCGAAAAGGATCAGAGTGGTCGGGCATAAGAATTTGCAATCGCTCTCTCGCGGGAATGCTCCCCCGGAACTTCCACGATTGCCGAGAAGATAGCAGCTATCCCCATCCTCCCGCTACCGCTTTCAACGCGATAACTAATGATATTCTGTCAAAAAACGGGTGAAATTGTTCCGATCAAGGCGAAATTTAAGTAAAAGCATCCCAATTCTCACGCCCTGAAACATAATCCATCACTCGCGATGACTGATGGGCTCGAAGGTGTTCTTTGGCTGCCACGCACGCACCCAGTCGATCACATACTCATTCGGCAAGGTCTCGTCATTCGGCAAGGCCTTGAACCAATCATTCGCCTCAATATTGATGCTCATCCTCAGCGGCTGATAATACCACTTGTTCTCAATCTCCCCCACTTTTTCCCCATCAATATACCACGCGATTTTCGTCGACGACCACTCAACGCCATAAATATGAAAGTCCGCTGTCGGATCGAAATCGATGGCCACCTTCTTGGGCGTAACCAAGTGCTTTTCACGTGTTCCGGGATAATGCGGGCCAAAAAAGTAATGCGTGTTGATAGGAATAATCCGCCGATACTCATTCACTCCCGCTGGCGCCTCGACAATATCAATCTCGGACCATTCTCTCCTCTCATGATTCGAAAGCCAAAAACACGAGACCAACGATGCATCCATTAACTTCGCCCGCATCTCGAAATACCCGAACCTCACCACGTTCTTTGAACGCACATAACCACTCACGTGCGTATAATCCTTTGGCAGCTTCACATTCGCCGACTGCTTCGCATCAAACGCTTTCAAATGCAGCTTCCCATTCCTCACTTGCACTCCATTACGGTGAAAAAAGACAGGAGGTCGCCCAATCCAATCCGGATTCCGGTCAAACCACTTATCCGTATCCAATCTCTCTCCTTCGAACTCATCTGTCATCCCCTCAAATGGCACCCACTCAGTCCCCTCTGGTGGACCGGCCAGAACCGAACTTATCAAACCAAGAAGAAGACCAAGAATAGTCAACGTGAATTTCATCAAAATAATCTACTAGGTTTATCGGATTAATCTTTCATAAGAAATGAAGCGACAACGATTTCGTCGAACCAACTCTGTCTGCTAGTCTTCAACCTGAACCTCCACCGGTGCAGAAACCAAATCGCCACTCTTCGCCACCACTCGCACAGTCCCCGCCGCCTTTGTGGCCTGCAGCAACAAAAGCGCCCTCCCCTGCCAAGTCTCTAACTCGTTCGTTTGGTAAGCCTGCACACTTTTTTCCCAACCATTATCGACTCCCAGAATCCGCGCCGGACCCTCCACCTCAAATTCCACCCGCCGCTCACCCGTAACCACCGACAAACCCTTTTCATCTCGCAACTGCAAATCAACCCGCACCACATCATACCCATTCGCTTGCATCGTTTTCCGATTCACTTCCACCTGCAATTCGCTCACCTCCCCAGCCGTCTCAATCACATCCGAAGTCACCGCCTCTCCCCCCTCATAACCCACCACCTTCAACTCGCCGGCCGCATAAGGCACCATCCACTTTCCAATCCGGTCCTCACAATCAGCCATCACTAAACGCCCCTGCGACTCACCATTGAGAAACAACTCCAGCTCCTCGCAATTCGAATAAGCCTGCACCACCAACGGCTCACCTTCACCATAATTCCACCGCCGCTCAATAAAGTCCCACTCCCAACGCCGCAACCAGGTCATCTGCGGAATCTCATAAACCCGCGTCTCATAATGCCACTCCCCGTTCTCACCGAGCTTGTGCTCCGATTTCTCCGCCGGCGTCGTCCCCACCCAAACTTTCGGCTCATCCACCCACAAGGCCTCAAACAAATGCCCCCGCGGCGTCTTCGTCCCGATAAAATCAAAAAACGAAATCTCCAAACCCTTCCGCGGCCACGGCCCCGCTTCCCCAAGATACGCATACCCCGTCCAAACGAAAATACCCGCCACAAAATCCCGCTTGTTGGCCTCTTCCCATTCCTCCCGCGTCCCATGATTTTCCGATCCCAGGATCGGCCAGGTCGGATACATGGCATGCGCCCCGTCATATTCCCAATGCCGATAATTAAACCCCACCACATCTAACATCTTCGCATACCCCGTGGCATAACCCACCGATGGGTGCACCAAACCCGAAGTCACCGGCCGCGTCGGATCTTCACTCTTCACCCACGCCACCAACTGCTTCGCCGTTTCATAAAGCTCATCCGGACCCTCATGCAATCCCCCCATCCGCTCCAAAATCGACGCCGGATTAAAGTCAGGCGGATTCTCACTCAAATCCTGATTCGGCTGATGCGGCTTGTAGTTCGCCGACTGCGGATAATACGGATACGTCCACTCAATCTCATTCCCAATACTCCACATGATCACCGAGGGATGATTCCGGTCCCGCCGAATCGTCGCCTTCAAGTCCCGCTCCGCCCACTCCTCAAAAAGTTCCGTGTAACCCCGCGCCGCCTCTTCCGGCGCTTTGTTGTCGCTCAGCCACACCAACGACTTCTTCTTCTCCACCTTCCACTCATCAAAAAATTCATCCATCACCAAAAACCCCAACTCGTCGCACAACTCTAACAATTCAACCGAATGCGGATTATGCGCCATCCGAATGGCATTGCACCCGATACTCCGCAACCGCTCCAACCGATCCTTCCACACATCCCGTGGCACTGCCGCTCCCACCAAACCCGCATCATGATGCAAGTTCACCCCCTTGATCTTCACCCGCTCCCCATTCAACAGAAACCCTTCCTCACTATCAAAGCGAGCCTCCCGGATTCCAAAGCGCTGCTCATAAGTCCCCAACTCCTGCCCCCCTCTCCTCAAAGTCACACGCGCCGTGTAAAGCGCCGGCGACTCCACCCCCCACAACTCCGGTTCTGCCACCAATAACGAAGAGACCACCTCCCCCGAACCCTCAATCAAAGCCGCACTCGTCTCACTCGCCACCGCACGCCCGTTCTTATCCAAAACCTCCACCTCAACCTCCAATTCCTGCTCCCCTGCTTCCGAAGAAACCACCTCTGTCCGCACCTCCAACTTCGCCTCCTCCTCACTCACCTCTGGCGTCTGCACCCACACCCCCCACTCCGGGATCCGAGTCGCACTCGCTCGCACATAACGCACATTTCGATAAATCCCCGAACCCGTATACCAACGCGAATCCAAATACGCCGAATGATCCACCCGCACCACCAGCACATTCTCTTCCCCAAACTCAAGCGCCGGTGTCAAATCCACCACAAAAGAAACATACCCACTCGGCCGCCCTCCAACCTTCTTCCCATTCAACCAAACCTCAGACCGACAATACGCCCCCTCGAAAACCAACGAATGATGCTCACCTTCTGCACTCTCCGGAACCTCAAAAGCCTTGCGATACCACCCAATCCCCCCCTGCACAAAACCCGTACTGCAGCCCGACTCCTCCTGCGTGAAACCAATCCCCACCGACCAATCATGCGGAAGCCTCACCTGCTCCCACTCTCGCTCCCCGCCCTCCAAAGGCGAAGGCTCCGCCCCCAGCGAAAACTCCCAATCAAAATTGAAATCGGCCACCGTTCTCGCCGGACTTGCCGTCACAAACACAAACAGCCCCAACAACACCACCAGCAGGCCACCCAAATCTCGAATTGAAAGTTTCATCGCGCAAAATTCTGAAGCTCTCGACAAGCCTGATCAATCGCCC
>JBCCZX010000141.1:0-8568 GCA_039186735.1 Verrucomicrobiota bacterium
GCCCCCAACAACAAAATCGCCGACCTGCGCGAACCCTTACTCATGCAGCACAAACACTAAACCACTCAACCCGAAAAAGCAACCAACAGCGAGCCATCACTCCCTCTTCAAACCATTCGCCAAGACAAATTCCAACTGCTCAGACCTCGCCAGATTTTTAGGCGTGATCATCTTTCTCTGCAGTGGAAGCTCATCCGTTCCTTCAATCTCGGCAATGACAGCTCGATACGGTTCCCAATTTAGCTCCCCAAGCTCAACCACCTTGCCCATCTCCTCTCCCGTCAATCTCTTCCACCCGTCAAAAGGCAACTCCGAACAATAAATGGCATCATCTTCCATACGATACCGAAAATCATAGGCCTTTCCCATCTCCTCTCTCATCTCGGCAATCCAAGCGCCAATCCGAACTCGCAGCTCTGACTTCAACCGGTAAACCGTAAACTTTCCTCGTCCCCGACCAATCCACTTTGATAGCGGCGTTTCCTGCACAACAGGCACCATCCCTTCCAAAACGTACCACTCCCCCTCTTTCTCGACGACGACCCCACAATGGGAATAAGGACTCCCCGAAGCCCCCTCAATCGCATCGACCAAATCCAACCCGGGAGGATTCGGCAACGACTGAAAAAGCACATCTCCTTCCTGAGGCTGATAACGCACCTTCGCCAAGAGCGCTCCTCCGTAAGCATAAACCACCAATCCCACCAAGACACCAACGAGCACGACCAATCGATACCGCTGCCAACCTGAAAAACGATCCTCACTCATCTCATGATATTAAGAAAAAATTGGGCCTCTATGTGATTGAAAGAATCAATCTCAACATCGATCAAATCGATAATTGCCAGTCGCCTGTGGACAGAGCCCCCAAGAGCAGCCACTCTTCCACCATGACCAAAACCCTCGTCCTCACACTCCTCGGCCCCGACCGCCCGGGCATCGTCGAATCCATCGCCCAAACCGTCTCCGACCACGGCGGAAGCTGGCAAGAATCCCGCATGAGCCAACTCTCCGGTCATTTCGCAGGCCTGGCTCGTATCAGTTGCCCTGCCAACAACATCGAGCCTCTCTCCAATGCTCTCGCCCGAGCCTCCAGTAACCAACTCCACATCCACCTCCTGCCCGAACTCGAAAACTCGCCCGAACCCGGCAGCAACTTCGAACTCGACGTCGTCGGGAACGACCGCCCCGGCATCATCTCGCAACTCACCCAAACCCTTCGCCAGAACAGCGCCAACATCGTCGAAATCGAAACTCGCCTCGAACCCGCTCCCAGTTCAGGCATCGCCCTCTTTCACACCCTCGCCACCATCTCGCTCTCCTCCCAATCCGATCCCACCACCCTCATCAGCAGCCTCGAAAATCTTTCCCCCGACCTACAGATCTCTTGCGTCCCGGCATAAAAAAAGACCGGACGGTTTCCCGCCCGGTCTAAAATCAATTCAATCTCTTCCAGTCTAGAAGTCCATCCCACCGTGGTCGTGACCAGCCGGTGCCGCAGCTTCCTTCTCCGGAATTTCAGTAATGAGACACTCAGTAGTGAGCATCAATCCAGCAATCGAAGACGCATTTTGCAAAGCACTCCGAGTCACCTTGGTTGGGTCAACAACCCCACCGGCAACAAGGTCAACATACTCGCCAGTCGCGACGTTGTAACCATCGTTCCCGCTGCGGGATTTCACCTGCTCAACAATCAAAGCACCTTCAAGTCCAGCATTCGCAGCAAGCTGACGAAGCGGAGATTCAATCGCTTTAGAAACAATGCCTGCTCCAGTCGCCTCGTCACCCTGAAGGCCAAGTTCGCCGATCTGTCCATGCGCACGGATAAGCGCAGTTCCACCACCGGGGACAATACCCTCCTCAACTGCCGCGCGAGTCGCATGCAACGCATCCTCAACCCGGGCTTTCTTCTCCTTCATCTCAGTCTCAGTCGCTGCACCCACATTGATAACAGCAACCCCGCCTGCCAACTTGGCAAGACGCTCCTGAAGCTTCTCACGATCGTAATCAGAAGAAGTCTCTTCAATCTGCTTACGAATCTGGTTCACACGACCGGTAATGCCTTCACTTGTTCCATTACCTTCCACAATCGTCGTGTTCTCCTTCGTGATAGAAGTACGCTTCGCTTCACCAAGGTCACTCAACTCGAGGTTCTCCAACTTCAGCCCAAGATCCTCGGTAATGCAGCGACCACCGGTCAAAATCGCAATATCCTCAAGCATAGCCTTACGACGGTCACCAAACCCAGGCGCCTTCACGGCAGCTATGTTCAAAGTACCACGAAGCTTGTTCACCACCAAAGTCGCAAGAGCTTCGCCCTCGACATCCTCGGCAATGATAAGAAGTGGACGGCTCGTCTTCGCCACTTTTTCAAGCAAAGGAAGCATGTCCTTAAGGTTCGAAATCTTCTTCTCGTGAATCAAAATGTAAGCGTTATCCAAGGAACACTCCATGGTCTCGCTGTTCGTCACGAAGTAAGGAGAAAGGTAGCCCTTGTCGAACTGCATACCCTCAACCAAATCAAGAGTCGTCTCAATACCCTTCGCTTCCTCAACAGTAATCGTTCCGTCCTTGCCAACCTTGTCCATTGCTTCCGCAATGATGTTGCCAATCTCCTCGTCCCAGTTCGCAGAAACAGTCGCCACCTGGGCAATCTCTTTGCTGTCGCTGACTTCCTTCGAAATCTCCGCCAACTGCTTCACGATCGCTTCCGCCGCTTTGAGAATACCACGCTGCAACCGAATCGGATTCGCACCCGCAGTCACGTTACGAAGACCCTCACGGTAGATTGCTTCGGCCAAAACAGTCGCCGTCGTTGTTCCGTCACCAGCGATATCAGAAGTCTTCGAAGAAACCTCTTTGATGAGCTGTGCGCCCATATTCTCATAGGTATCTTCCAACTCAATTTCCTTCGCCACCGACACACCGTCTTTAGTCACGGTCGGAGAACCAAATTTCTTGTCGAGAATCACATTGCGTCCGGCCGGCCCGAGGGTCGCCTTCACTGCACGTGCCAATTTCTCAACCCCACGCAAAAGCGCCTGCCGCGCCTTTTCATCAAATTCCAATTGCTTAGCTGCCATCGTTCGAATCGTTTAGTCGTTTATTCTTTCAAGTTATCCTTCAACCACAGCGAGAATATCCGACTCAGAGAGGATGAGGAGGTCCTCACCATTCACTTTGACGTCGGTTCCGCCATATTTCGAAATGAGCACTTTATCGCCTTCCTTCACGTTGAAGACGATATCATTCCCATTCTCATCTTTGCCACCAGTTCCGAGAGATACCACCTCGGCTTCCTGGGGTTTCTCCTTCGCAGTATCAGGCAATACAATGCCTCCTGCGCTGACTTCTTCGGCCTCGAGTCGCTTCACCAGGACGCGGGCTCCGAGCGGTTTAATGCTAGCCATGTGTTTGTGTATTGGTTCGTTTTTCTTGTATTGAAATCACTTGTCATCAGACACCACCTCGGCGTCTACAACCTTCCCTTTCGCCGGCTTCGGCTCACTGCTCTCGGCCTCTTCAGCCGCAGGCTCCATATCCGGCATCGGATTCCCCCCCGCCGCCTGCTGCGCTGCTGCAGCCGCTTGCGCGAGCTCACCCAAAGTCGTCTCCAAGTCTCCTGACTTTTCCTGAATCGTCTCAATATCTCCCGCCTTCAGCGCATCTTTCACCGCCTCCAGCTTACCTTCGATAGCGCTCTTCAGCTCACCGGGCACCTGATCACCCATTTCCCCAAGCTGCTTCTCAACTTGGAAGACAAGATTCTCCGCCCCATTCTTCACATCCACGTCTTCCGCCCGCTTCTTGTCCGCTTCCGCATTTTCTTCCGCCTCTTTCTTGGCCTTCTCGATCTCCTCGTCACTCAACCCACTCGAACCCTCAATCGAAATCTTCTGCTCTTTGCCCGACTTCTTATCCAACGCCGAAACATGCAAAATCCCGTTCGCGTCAATATCGAAAGTCACCTCAATCTGAGGCATTCCCCGCGGCGCTGCATCAATCCCATCCAATCGGAAATTTCCAAGCAACTTGTTATCCGCAAACATCGGGCGTTCGCCCTGCGAAATGCGGATATCCACCGCAGGCTGGTTGTCCACCGCCGTTGAAAAAATCTGCGAACGCTTCACCGGAATCGTTGTATTACGCTCAATCATTGGCGTCGCCCGGCTTCCCTCCGTCTCAATCGCAAGCGTCAAGGGAGTCACATCAAGAAGAACCACGTCCTTCACGTCACCCTGCAAAACACCACCCTGAATACCCGCTCCAATCGCCACCACCTCATCCGGATTCACACCCTTGTGCGGCTCCTTACCGGCAAGTTCCTTGGCAATTTCCTGCACCTTCGGCATCCGCGTCATTCCACCCACCAAAACCATCTCTCCCACCTCGCTGGCACTCAATCCAGCCTCTTTCAAACAGTCATTCACCGGCTTCTTGGTCCGCTCAAACAAGCTGTCCGTCAATTGCTCCAACTTCGCCCGCGTCAACTGGGTTTGAATATGCTTGGGCCCCGTCGCATCGGCCGTGATAAAAGGCAGGTTAATGTCGTAACTCGTCGAGGAACTCAAAGCAATCTTCGCCTTCTCAGCCTCCTCTTTGATGCGCTGCAAGGCATCTGCTTGCCCACTCAAATCCATTCCTTCTGCACTCTTGAACTCATCGAGAATCCACTGGATGATCGCATTGTCCCAATCATCACCGCCGAGTTGGGTATCACCATTCGTGGCCAACACCTCAAACACCCCGTCTCCAATCTCAAGAACCGAAATATCGAACGTTCCTCCCCCCAAATCATAAACCGCAATCTTCTCGTCTGCCTTCTTATCCAAGCCATACGCCAACGAAGCCGCCGTCGGCTCATTGATAATCCGGCGAACCTTCAAGCCCGCAATCTCTCCCGCTGCCTTAGTCGCATTCCGTTGCGAATCGTTAAAGTAAGCTGGCACTGTAATCACCGCTTCCGTGATCGTCTCTCCCAACTTAGCTTCTGCATCGGACTTCAACTTGCCCAACACCATCGCCGAAATTTCCTGCGGCGAATAAGTCTTCTTCTCTCCGTCAACTTCCACCTGAATGTGGGCATCTCCATTCGAAGCCTCCACAATCTCATAAGGCATCTTCTTGTCCGCCTCCGTCAGCTCCGAAAACTTCCGCCCGATCAAACGCTTGGCAGAAAAAATCGTATTCCTGGGATTCGTCACCGCCTGCCGCTTCGCTGCCTGTCCCACCAAACGTTCCCCACCTTTACCAAACGCCACTACTGAAGGAGTCGTCCGCGCTCCTTCCGAATTCTCCAAAACGACCGGCTCGCCACCTTCCATGACAGCCATGCAGGAATTCGTCGTTCCCAAATCGATACCAAGAATCTTCGCCATAAGTCTTAAACCATTCCGCAGAAAGCATGCCCGCACTCATTTTCAATAACTTACGGTAAATCTTCATCGGGAATCGCTACCTTTTGTCACACCACGCTGTGCCGCTTTGTCCTTCTGCGCTAAAATCGCCACGTCGCCGAAACCGACGTAAACGCACCTCTCTCCTCCAGCGAAAACCCCTGCGAGATCGACAAACTGAATCCCCCATCCCACTCCATCGCCAAATTCGCCCCCACCGCCGCCTGCCACTCCCCATCCTCCTCAACCGCCGTCTCCTTCTGAAAACTCAAATAACCCCAATCCGAAAACACCCCTGCCTGCACCTGAGCCTCAGACCACTCCCAAGCCGGACTCCGCACCTCCACCGACCCATTCCAACCCGAATCCGCCAAAAAACTCCTCGGCTCAAAACTCCTCAACCCTTCCGTCGCCCCAAAAGCCATCCGTTGGCTCGGAAACAACCGATGTGGCGAGACTTGCCCCCTCATCCGAACCAACAGACTCAAGTCTTCCGGCAACTGCCGCAAATAACTCGCCTCTCCATTCACATAAAACGCATTCCGCTCTGCCTCCGGATCATAAGAGGCGAATGCCGACTCATCCGTAAGCCCCAACCACTCCCCCGGATGGAGATAAGCCCCCAATTTCAAATCAAGCCGGTCACTCTCTGTTTTACGGGAAGCCTCGTATCTCAAATAACCTTGCACAATCTGCAATTCCTCCGAAGGAAACGCAGTTCCTAAAAAAAACAAAAAACTGTCGGTCTGTAGAGAATCAAACCCAAAACTCAATGCTTGCTCAAACCCGCCCGACGTTGACAGGGGTATCGTATACGCCCCCTCAACGCGAAACGATTCTCCCCCCGAAACCGAAGAAGCCGTTTCACTCTCCACTGACGCCCAGGAGAGTCTTACCGCAACCAACTGCCTCCACCGATGCAACGGCATTTCATAACCCACGGAGTAAGCCTGAAACTCATCCACACTCCTCCCAAAAATCGCCTGGCCCTGCACCACGTGATCCGTCGGAAGCCAATAAGAACCTCCCACTGAAAAACGATGCAAATCTAATCCCCTCGCTCCACTATTCGAATAGTTCGCGAAAGCCCGCCAAGGCCTCGGATTCGAAAACCGGAACAGCAAATCTGCCTCTCCGAACCCCTCTCCCGGCGAGGCCAGAAGCTGCGCTTTCCGATACGGATGCCGATTCAACCAAGCCGTTTCTTCATCCAGTGCCTCCTGCCGCAACAGCTCTCCCGGCTTCAGTCGAAACCCCCTCTCAATCACCCCCGCATTCACATGCTCCGGCAACTCCGTTAGAACCCGTCCCACGCGTCCCTCCCGAATCACCACTTCCAACACACCTTCCTCCTCTCCCGGCAAAAAATCGACCGCTGTCACCGGCCTTCCTGCTTTCTGATAAAACGACAGCACGGCTTCACTCATCGCCTCCAAATCCGCCATCGCTAGCGGACGACCAACAAACTCTGCGCGCAACCTCGCTTCCACCCCTTTCAGAGTAATCCCTTCACTCTCGACCGCTGGCACCACCCTCACTTCTCGCAAAACCGGAAACACCACCTCATTCGCCAAAGCCCTCGCCGCTAACAGCAGCAAAAACAGAGACACAACGAGCACAGCTTTCATCAGCGAAAAAAACTTGGCAAAGCTTCCCCGAAAAAGGAAGCCCTCCCGCGATGGAAACGAGAGGACTTCTTCAGGGGCCAGTAGGTTCATCGTCCGCCCCAAATTCAGATCATAGCCGACAGCCTTCACTTGAGCCCACCCTCGCATGGACCAGTCACTTTCCATCGCCGTATCCTTTCATTTTGCTGGTTGTGACTCATAAGATTTGCTTATCTGGCACCGATTGCGTGTCTCACAATCACCAATCGCAATTGCATCACGCCGTTTCCAAAAAATTTGATTTTCGCCCCCTGCCCCTTCGATTGACAACCACGCAGGCATGACAAAGCTCTTCACCGCAACGCTCGCGACTCTCACTCTCAGCACCACCGCTTGGGCACAGATTATCGACTGGGCCAACGGCATCGTCATCGCTTCCTCCGCTGACTCCGAGATCACTTCCGTCGATAGCCAACCCAACCAAGTCGCCTCCGGTGGCTGGTTCGAGGGAACAATCCCCAACCTCTCAGGAACAGGAGGCGTATTTTTCGCCAACAATCGCGACGGCTTCGTCCGCCTCGAAAGCCGCCCCGCCGCCGGCCCTCCCTACCTCACAGACTTCGTCGCACATGTCTTCTCCAACAATGGCAGTTGCGAAGTTCGCGACGTCCGTTTCGGACCAAACGGCAATATCTGGGTCGGCGGCAAATTCAACAATGATGTCACTTTCACCGGTTTGGGCACCCTAACCGCAGGCTCGAACGACGAAGGATTCGTTGCCGAAATCGGTTCCTCCAACGGCACATGGATTCGCGCTTGGAAAGTCTCCGAAATGACCGTCGAGTCCCTCCTCAAAGACGACAACGACACTCTCTTCGTCACCGGCGAAGGAGACCTCCTTCGCTGCTACACCGACAACGGCAATCTTCTCTGGTCTCGCGCGACCGATTCAACCGAAGTCACTCCCCTCGACCTCGCTGGCGATATCTTCAATCCCGGCGCTCCCATTTACCTCGGTGGCGAACAATCCGGCACTCTCAACAATCAGTTCGGGCAGTCCCGCATCCGCATGTCTTACCCCGACCAAGCAATCGCTCCCAATATCACAAGCGAATTGATTCTCAATACCAGCGCCAGCATTGACTTCGAAATCGCCATTTCCTTTTTCAACGGTGGCGAAGTCACCTTCACCGCGAACAACACCGCAACCATCAACGCCCTTTCCATCGGCTCCCGAGCCATCAATCAACCCAACCCCAACGAACTCCAAATTTCCGGCGGCAACACCGAAGACCCCGGCAGTGAAGCCGTCATCAGCTTCACAGGCATAACCAACCTCACTGTCTCCGTCCTCTACGATTCAGATTCTCGCGGGATCAATGGCGACTTCGACTATCTATTCAACATCTTCGAATTCACCGACAGCTCCGGCACAATTTATCCTTGGGCCGACCAGGCATTCGTGGGGTCCTTCAAAACCGATCCGTTTTCCGTGAGCACCGGCAACCTCTCCGGAAGCGGCATCACCGCCACCTTCAGCGAAGGACCATCCTGGGGCCTCGACC
>JBCCZX010000142.1:0-8410 GCA_039186735.1 Verrucomicrobiota bacterium
ACCAATTCCTTCGCTCCTTCCGGGACCCCGCCCACCCCACACAACCCTCCCTCCCTGAACAAGCTGTCGGCAAAATCGAAATCAACTTCGACCTCCCACACTACACCTTCCGGCGCCAACTCGATTACCCCCGGCTCCTCGCTTCCCAAAACATCCCTCCCGCTACCCTCAACCTCCTCGGACAGTCTTCACTCACGTCCACTCTTCACCTACCCACCCCCGCACAATCCACCAATGCTGACAAAATTTCCCCCAGCCAAAAAACCCTCACCTGGACCTTTCCCCTGCAACAGCTCGCCCGCAAACCACTCTCCCTGAGCTACCGCGCTCCCATCCCCATTCCATGGTCCAAGATGATCCTAGCCTCTGTCAGCGTCACCTTGATTTTACTATTTTCGAAACACGTTCTCCGCTATCATTCACTAAAGTCAGAACGTCGATCGCAGCGCTCACCCTGAATACAAAAACGAATGAAAAACCAAACTCGCACATGTTTACAAACCACTCAAAATCAGAGAATTGTCCCGTTCTAAACATAGCTAATCCAGTATTCCCTCACCAAGTTCATACCCTTCGAATCAACGAAGGTCGTAATCAAACGTCCTCACCCACAACTCTCCTCACAAGTCGACAAATCATCCTCATCCCAGAACAACAACTTCTCCCTCTCACCCAAGGCACCATCTGCCTCATCAAAGCCGCCCGCCAGCGCGAAGACGGTCGCATCAGTCTCCTCATCCACGGCATCAATCGCGTCTGCCTTCCCACAACGTCGGCCGGAGCTACCGACCGACAAATCGACGACACCTTTCAATGGCTCACTTCACGCCCACCCGAGTCTTGCGCCGGAGCTCAACTGATCCACCAACTCAAAACACAACTCACCTCCATCATTGCCTCCTTCCCAAAAGAACTCGCTCAAGAACTCCGTGAAATCATCTCCAAAGCCGGCGACCGCGAGGAAGTTCTTGCCGACCTCGTCGCCGGAATCTTCGTGCAAGACAATCGAATGCTCCGGAAACTCTTCTTCGAAAGTAGCGTCCAATCGCGACTCGAACTCCTCACCGCTTACTTTGAACACTTCCAACTCCCCACCTCCCCAAACAAACCCGGCCGCGAGCTCTTTGCCTAACAACGCGATTTGACCACCGGGAGTTAGCGACCATAGTGCTCTCCTAGCGAAGCCTCTCCCTTCGTCCTTCCTCTCGGTCATGATCACGATTCCAGAAACCTGCGGCACCATCATCTTGCCCGAAACCGTGCTCTTTCCTCACGGAACCCTTCCCCTCCACATCTTCGAACCCCGTTACCGCGAAATGCTCGAAGAAGCACTCAACGCTGACTGCATGATCTGCGTCGGAACCGCGACCGGAGAAGAAGCTGAGGGAGCAAACCCCGCCACCTTCACCCACCCCATCGGCACCATCGGCCTCATCCGAACCTCTCGCGAAATGGAAGACGGCCGCTCAAATCTCATCCTCCACGGCATTCTCCGAGTTCACTTCCGCGCCTGGCTCCCCGGAAAACCCTACCCTCTCGCCAGCATCGCCCCCGCCACTGCCGAACCCATTTCCCCCGACGAAGCGCCCCGCCGAGTCTCCGAACTCCGCGATCACGTCAACCACGCCCTCTCCGGATTCCCCCCCAGCCTCAAACAAAAGGTCAACGAACTCCTCGACCGCACCGACGGAGAACCCTCGATTCTCGCCGATGCCATTTCCCAACAATTCGTCCAAGAACCCTCCCTCCGACTTGAGTTACTCAGCGAAAATTCACTATCAAATCGTTTTGATATTTTACGTAACTACCTAAGCGCACTCGCTGACAATCAACGCTAAAGCTCAGTCAGCTTGGGCTTCAGCAAGTAAAGCGCTGCCATCCTCACCGCGATCCCATTCTCAACCTGCTGGTTGATCAAGCTCCGCTCATAATCCATCACCCCATCACAGAGCTCCACCCCCCGATTCACCGGCCCGGGATGCATCACCCACTTGCCCTCCGCCGCAATTCTCTCAAACCGCGGCACCGTCACGCCATAAACCTTGTGATACTCACCCACACTCGGGAAAAACTGACTGCCCTGCCGCTCCCGCTGCACCCGCAGCAAATAGAAGACATCCGGATCCCACCTCCACGCCTCTTCGAAAGACGTAAACCGCGCAATTCCCTCCACCTCGGGCACCAAAGTCCCCGGCCCCAAAAAACCAACTTCATACCCCAATTTCCTCAAAACCGTCGTCGTCGAACGCGCCACTCGACTATGCCGAATATCTCCCACCACCAACACCTTCTTCCCTCTCCCCTCTGGATAAACCTCCCTCAGCGTAAACGCATCCAACAAACCCTGCGTCGGATGCGCATGCGCACCATCCCCCGCGCTAATCACACTCGCCCCCGTTTGCCGCGCAATCCGTCCCGGCAAACCCGGCATCTGATGCCGCACGACAATATAGTCCGCCCGCATCGCCTGCAAAGTATCCACCGTATCCTTCACACTCTCCCCTTTCGTCACCGAAGAATTCGGCACATCCAACAACGTCACATCCGCACTCAACCGCTTCGCCGCCACCTCAAAAGAACTCAACGTCCGCGTACTGGGCTCATAAAACAACATCAACACCGTCTTCCCCTTCAAAGCCGGGACCTTCTTCACCGACCGCTGAAACACCTCCTTGAACGGTTGGGCCTGCTCCAGAATCCCCTCCACATCGTTTCGCGACAGCGACTGCAAATCTAACAAATCCTTTCTCAAGGCTCCTCATCCCCTTCTACCAAATCAACTCCATCCACCCCGTCCGTCTTCTCCAACTTCACCACCACCTTATCCAAGCGCTCCGTCTCCAGCTTCACCCCCACAAAATCCGGCTGAATCGGCAACTCCCTCCAACCTCGATCAATCAACACCGCCAGCTCAACCGTTCTCGGACGACCATAATCCGTCAACGCATCCATCGCCGCCCGAATCGTCCTCCCCGTAAACAACACATCATCCACTAAAATAAGATGCGCCTCATCCACCACAAAAGGAATCTCGCTACTCTGCAACTTCGGATTGCTAGACAAATGAGCCAAATCATCGCGATACAAAGAGATGTCGAGAATCCCAAAATCAAAATCCTGCCCCAACTCCTTCAGCCGCTCGCAAACTCGTTCCGCAACCTCATCACCCCGACTCCGGATCCCCACAATTGCCAACGGCTTCCTCTTTCTCCCCGAAATCTGCTTCACCAAATTCTCCACCGCCTCTTGAATGGCCGCAGCATCGAGAATTTCTCCCATCGACTCGTTCCATACCCCACCCCCATCTCACCCGCAACTCTAACCCGTATCCTCGCCCCAATTCATGAAGCTCCTCCGCCGCCTCACCCTCACCCTCCTGGCGCTCCTCCTCGTCGTACTCATTGCCGTTCTGCAGATCGCCTCCAACCGCATCGCCATACCCCCTCGCAACGAACTCCTCCCCGGCCAAATCTCCATCCTCGCTGAACCCAACGATTCCGGCATGTCCATCACAGAATCCCTCGCTTCCGACCAAACACCCTACCTTCTCGCTCTGCCACATTCCCCCCTCTCAAAAACCGGCACCCTCCTCCAAGAACAACTTCGCGCCCGTGGCACCCAACTCACCGACCAACTCCGCGGCACCATCCTCCTCCTCCATGGCTTCGGTGGGAGCAAAGAAGACAACCTCCGCATCACCGAGCGTTTCACCGCCGCCGGCTTCGCCTGCATCATGCCCGACCTCCCTGGCCAAGGCAGCCATCCCCACAACTCCGCCTCCTTCGGACGCCGCGAAGTTCCCCTCCTCAACAACCTCGTTCTCGAACTTCAAAACAAGCACCAACTCCCCACCAACACCGCCGTCTTCGGCATCTCTCAAGGCGGCGCCATCGCCCTCCAACTCGCCGCCCAACACCCGGAAACCTTCCAAACCGTCGTCTCCCTCTCCACCTTCGCCAATCTCGCCGAAATCATAGCTCGCTCAACCAAACACAACTCCATCTCCAAGCCCCTTCTCCCACTCGTCGACTGGAACACCCGTCTCCGCTTCGGCTTCCGTCCTTCCCAAATCTCCCCCGAATCAGCTGCCCAACACATCACCATTCCCACCTATCTCGCTCACGGCGAACAAGACCAACTGATCCCCCCTTCCCACGCCCAGCGCATCTTCCAAAACCTGTCCACCCCTCACAAAAAGCTCCGCCTCGTTGCCGATGCCAACCACAACAACGTCCTCGCCAAAGGACACCTCATCTATGCCGACATCGTCTCTTTCCTTCTCACCCACGCGGCCTCACCAGCTTCCACAAAGAGCTGAAAACCACCCCCACACCACCCACCAAAAACAACATCGGAAACCAAATCGAATACCCCGGCGCCCGCGTATCCAGCTTCAAAATCGAAAAACTCGGCTCCTCCGGATTCACCCAACACCGATGGCTACTCCCCTCCTTGAACTGCGCCAAAACCCCCACCAACTTATCCGGATTCTTCGTCCAACCCGCACCCCTCGCATCATAACGCTCCGAAGTATAACGCTCCCCCTCAAACTCATAACCATAGAGAACCCCGAATCGATAATCCACCGGCACCGCTTCCCCAATCTGACGCTTCTCCACTCCCGACTCCAAAATCACACACTCCACCTGCGGCCACTCACTCATCGTCCTTGCCCGCAAATACCCGTCTCCAAGCAACCACGTGAAAAGCGCTCCCATCGCCGCCAACAACAAACCCACGACCATCAAATACAAACTCCCCGCCCGTTTCCCGCTCACCCCGACAATCTATCCGCATTTCCTTGCCGAAAAAATCCTTTTTCCCCCGACTCCCCCTCACCAAACTCCCCCCATGGCGACATTAGCTGAACAAATCACCGAAGACCTCAAATCCGCAATGCGAGCCAAGGACACCCTCGCCCTCGGCACCCTGCGCGCCCTCAAATCCGCCGTCAAAAACGCGGCCATCGAAAAAGGCGGGGCCGACGCCACTCTCGACGAAACCGAAATCACCAGCGTCATCCGGAAACAAATCAAACAACGCCAGGACTCCATCACCCAATTCGAACAAGCCGGTCGCTCCGAACTCGCCGAAAAGGAACAAGCAGAAATCACCGTCCTCGAAAAATACCTCCCCACCCCTCTCACCGCCGAAGAAATCGAAACCGCCGTCGCCCAAGCCATTGCCGAAACCGGAGCCTCCTCCCGCGCCGACATGGGTAAAGTCATGAAACTCCTTCAGGAGAAAACCCAGGGCCGCGCCGACGGAAAAACCCTCTCCCAAGCCGTCCAAGCCAAACTGGCCTAACCAAACCGTGAACACCGCCATCATCGTCGCCGGTGGTTCCTCCCACCGCATGGGCTTCGACAAGCTATCCGCACCCCTCGGCGACTCCACAGTCCTCGAACACACTCTGCTCGCCTTCGACCACTGCCCTGACATCGCCCACATTATCCTCGTCTGCGATCCCGTACGATGGCAATCACTCGACCTCTCCAACTTCCAAACCCCCCTCACTCACGCCCCGGGTGGCAACGAACGTCAGCACTCCGTGAATAACGGCCTCGCAGCCCTTCCTCCTGAAACCCGATACGTCGCCATCCACGACGGCGCTCGCCCCCTCATCACCCCCCACGCCATCTCACAAACACTACAAAACGCAACAACCCACCAAGCCGCCTCACTCGCCCACCCACTCACCGAAACCCTCAAACGCAGCTCGCCAGACGGCTTCGCAGACGAAGCCATCTCACGCGAAAACCTCTGGGCCATGGAAACTCCCCAATGCTTCCAGCTCGACCTCATCCGCTCCGCCTACTCCAAAGTCGCAACCGACCAAATCTCCGTCACCGATGAAGTCTCAGCCGTCCAGCACCTCGGCAAGCCCGTCAAACTCGTCTCAAGTCAACAACCCAATCCCAAGGTGACCTACCCCGGCGACCTCGCGATCGCCCAGGCACTTCTCACAACCAACTAGACCGCCGCGCCCTCTTCCTCGTTACGCTCCTTGGTCTTGAAGGAAAGCTCCTTGGCATCCTTCTCGAGAATCACCTCCACACAATCACCATTCTTCACATCGCCTCGCAAGATGGCCTCCGCCAAAGGATCCTCCAAATGACGTTCGACTGCTCGGCGCATCGGACGTGCCCCATAATCAGAATCATACCCTTTCTCGATCAGGAAATCGCGTGCGTCCGCAGACAGCTCCATTTCAATCTCACGCTCCTTCAAACGCCCGACCAACTTGTTCACCTCAAGGTCAACAATTTGGGTCAATGCAGCCTTTTCCAGAGTGTGGAAGACAACTTGATCATCCAATCGATTCAAGAACTCCGGCCGGAACTGCTTCTTCGACTCCTCGATAATCTTATCGCGCATCTGCTCAAAGTTCTCCTCCTCATTCGACATCGCACCAAATCCAAGCGAAGTCTGCTTCTTGATCGTCGAAGCCCCCACGTTCGAAGTGAGAATGATAATCGTGTTCCGGAAATCAATCTTACGACCTTGGCTATCCGTGAGAACGCCTTCCTCCAAACTCTGCAAGAGCAGATTCATCACATCCGGATGAGCCTTCTCGACCTCATCAAACAAGACCACCGAATAAGGCTTCCGCCGCACCGCTTCCGAGAGCTGGCCTCCCTCTTCATGCCCGACATACCCTGGTGGCGAACCAATCAAACGACTCGAAGTGAACTTCTCCATGTATTCCGACATATCGAGCTGGATCAGCGCCTCGGCGTCTCCAAACATGAACTCCGCCAAATTCCGCGCTAGGTAAGTCTTTCCAACCCCCGTCGGCCCCAGGAACAAGAACGATCCAATCGGACGCTTCGGATCTTTCAAATCCGCTCGCGAGCGACGCAACGCCTTCGAAATAGCCTTCACCGCCGCGTCCTGACCAATCACATGCTCCTTCAGCTCCTCCTCCATCCGCAAGAGCTTGGCCGCTTCCTTCTCCTCCATCCGCGTCAAAGGCACCCCAGTCCACTTCGAGACAACCGCCATCACATCGTCCTCGTCTACCGGGACAACCTTTTCTTCCGAATCCGCTTTCCAAGCCTCAATGGTATCATCGAGCTCCTTCCGCGCATTCTTCTCTTCATCACGCAACGCAGCCGCCCGTTCAAAATCCTGCGCATTGATCGCATCCACCTTCTTCCGATTGATGTCCTCAATCCGTCCCTCAAATTCCTTAATCTCGGGCGGACGCGTTAAAGTCCCAATCCGTGCCCGGGCACCGGCTTCATCAACAATATCGATCGCTTTGTCCGGCAAAAACCGGTCCGTCAGATAGCGTGAACTCAACTTCACCGCTCCCACAATGGCCTCCTCCGTATAATTCACCTTGTGGTGCGCCTCATACTTGTCCTGCAAACCCTTCAAAATCTGAATCGCATCATCCACCGAAGGCTCTTCGACCTTCACCTTCTGGAATCGACGCTCAAGCGCGGCATCCTTCTCAATAAACTTTCGGAACTCATTGAGTGTCGTCGCACCCACACACTGCAACTCCCCCCGACTCAAGGCCGGCTTAATGATATTCGAAGCATCCATCGCTCCCTCTGCCGATCCGGCACCCACAATCGTGTGCAATTCATCAATGAAAAGAATCACATTCCCCACCTTCCGAATCTCATCCATCACCGCCTTGATGCGTTCTTCGAACTGACCGCGATACTTTGTCCCCGCCACCATCAGCGCCAAGTCCAAGGTGATCACCTTCTTCTCCCGCAAAATCTCCGGCACATTCCCCGTCGCAATTTCCTGCGCAAGCCCCTCCACAATCGCCGTCTTACCCACCCCGGCTTCTCCGACAAGAACCGGATTGTTTTTCGTCCGTCGGCACAAAATCTGAATCACTCGCTCAATCTCAGACGCCCGTCCAATCACGGGATCCAAATCACTCTCGCGAGCCAACTTCGTCAGATCCCGCCCAAACGCCCGCAAGGCAGGAGTCTTACTCTTCCCTTCGCCCTCTTCGTCGTCTTCATCCTCATCGGAGTCAAAATCCTCAAACTCGTCATCCTCGTTTTCCGGCGCAAAGTTGGGGTCGATCTCAGCGAGCACCTCGTTCCGCGTACTCTGGATATCGACATCAAGCCGCTGCAAAACCCGCGCCGCAATTCCTTCACCCTCCCGCAACAATCCCAACAAAAGATGTTCTGTTCCCACATAAGAATGATTGAGCGCCTTGGCTTCCTTATTAGCCAACGCCAAAACCTTCTTCACTCGCGGCGTATACGCCACACTCCCGGTAATCTTCGTATCAGGCCCGGTGCCCACCTCCTTCTCCACTTCAATCCGGACCGTCTCCAAATCCAATCCGAGCCGCTCCAACACACTCACAGCGACTCCCTGTCCCAACTTGATCAGACCAAGCAACAAATGCTCAGTTCCAACATAATTGTGA
>JBCCZX010000143.1:0-8256 GCA_039186735.1 Verrucomicrobiota bacterium
CATAGGGGATGGAAATGCTTGCGCATCCTGATGCGGCAGATGTTGAAGTCCAAAATGCATCGGGCGATGGTGACGCGGGCGGATATTGAGTCTGAGGGGGGTATTGAGGTTCCGGGTGATTTGATGGCGGAGGAGGGTTTGAGCGAGGGGGAGAGGGTTTTGGTGGCTGCGGTGAATTCGGGGAATCGTTTGGAGACTTATGTCCGGGAGGGGCCGGGGGGAAGGGGGGAGATTCTTATCAAGGGAGGGGCGGTGCATTTGATTCAGAAGGGGGAGTGGGTGACGATTCTGGCTTGGGCGCTTTCTGATAAGCCGGTGGTGGCGAAGCGCATTGTGATGGATGAGGGAACGCGATTATGGGGCGTTTGGGCTGAGAATTCGGGTCCTTCAAACTTCTTTTGACAAGGAGGGGTGGGACACCCATAGTCCGCGGCCCATGATTCTGGCAGCCGTTGGTCTCGAAATTTCGATCACCCTTTTGATCATCCTTCACGTGGTGGTGAGCTTGTTGATGATTTTGGTGGTGATGATGCAGCGACCGAAGCAGGAAGGATTGGGAGCGGCGTTTGGTGGGGGGATGACGGATCAGTTGTTGGGGGCAGGGACTACGAGTTTTTTGCAGAAGGCGACGGTGTGGTTGGGGGCGTTGTTTTTCTTGGTGAGTTTGGTGTTGGCGATTTTGATTGGTAAGCAGAATCAAGCAAAGGGTTTGATGGTTGAGAGTGCGACGCCGCTGGAAGAGTTGGCGGAAGCGCCCGCGGTTCCAGAGGGGGTTGAGTTGGAGGTGGGGGATGAGGCTGCGGCTGCGGAGTCGGAATTGATGAAAGAGTTGGAAGCGGCGGAGAGTGAGGGAGCGACAGTGGAGGAGGATGCGGCGAGCGAAGAGGCGGCGGCTCCGGAGAGTGTCGAGGGTGCAGCAGAGGTTGCCCCAGACGCGGAGGTCGTGGAGGAGAAGGCGCTTGAAGAAGAGGTGGCAGTGGAGGAGGAGGCCGTGGTGGAAGACGAGTCTGTTGAGAGTGCAAGCGAGTCCGAGCCGACCGAAGGGGAGTAAGCGATGAGCGCGGAGGAGGCGGATTTGCCCGCCTGGCGGCGCGAGAAGATTTTTCCGGAGAAGCCTGGTGAGGGGGCTTACGGTTTGGTGGGGGAGAAGTCGCAGGCGTACGCATTCGCCACGTTTGAGGAGCTGGAGGCTCATTTGGGGAAAGAGGAGGTTGAGGTGGGTTTGATTTGGACGCCGGAGCGGGAGCGGTGTTTTCCGCCGGAGGAGGAGCCGCAGTTGTTAGAGATTTTGCGGAGGCGGAAGGTGGGACGGTTCAAGGGGGATTTGCGGCGGAGTTTGGTGATGGGGGGACTGTTTGCGTTGCCGCTTTTGTATGGGGTGGTGATGGGGGGATTTTCTTGGAAGGCCTTGCAGTCGCAGCAGTTTGGTTTCATGGCGGTGTTGTGGCTGATGTTCGGGGCGATTCCGGCGTATGAAGCTTGGAAGCGTCTGCGGCGAGCACGGGTTTTGGATTCGGCAAACTTGGGACAGGAGGCGCAGGAGGTGCGTTTCGAGATTTGGTTGCTGAGGCAGTCGGTGGGGGTGACGAAGCTGCTGATTGGGATGTTGTTGGGGGTGTATTTGGTGCAGGTGTTGATAGGTTATGAGTATATGAAGGCTTTGTTGGGAGCGTTGTTGGCGCCCAAAGAGCAGTTTGGGAGAGGATTCATCGAGGCGGGAGTTCCTGCGGCAGGATTGATTAAGGAGAATGGTTATTTTGCGGGTGAGTGGTGGAGGTTGTTCACGGGACCGATGATGCACGCCAATCTCCTTCACATTGGAATGAATGGTCTGGCGTTGCTTTATTTGGGGCGGCGAACGGAGGTGTTGGCAGGTTGGCCGCATTTGGTACTCGTTTATTTGTTCGCGTTGTTGGGAGGAAGTCTGGCTTCGACGTATGGCTTTCCTGATGCGCCGGCGGTTGGTGCTTCGGGAGCGATTCTGGGTTTGCTCGGTTTTTTGTTAGTATTTGAGTTTCTGCATGGGAGGTTGGTGCCTAAGCGGGCGACACGGCGGTTGTATGCGGGGTTGATTTTGACCTTTGTGGTTGGGGCTGTGGGGTATCGATTTATTGATAATTGGGCGCATGGAGGGGGATTGGTGGCGGGGATGATTTATGCGGCAGTGGTGTTTCCGAAGTCGAGTTCGCCGCATCGGCCGCGGCCGACGAGGTTGGATGTGGTGGCAGGGGGGGCGAGCTTGTTGTTGATTGTGAGCTTTGCGCTGCTGGGGGTGCTTTTGATGAAGGGAAGCGGTTAGGAGTATTTGAGCGACTTGGAGGGGTCGGTCTCGAAGGTCATGTCGAAGACTTTTTCGGCGTGAGTGAGCACTTCTTTTTGAAATTTGAGGAAGACGGGGTCGGCTTCGCAGGTGCGCTTTTTGGTGGTGGATTCGAATTCGATGGCGACGAAGAAGGGCCAGTCAGAGTCGGGGTCGAGATTGCGACCGGAGCGGACGGAGAGGACTTCGGGGATTTTGAGGAGGAGGCTGCGGGAGGTGCGGACCATGTCTTCCAACTGGGCGCCATCGATTTCGGGCGCAAGTTTGCAGAAGAGGACGTGGTGAATCATCTCATGACTTCCAGCTGAGGGCGCCTTTTTTGAGGGCGTAGATGTAGGCGAGAGTGAGGACGCCGAGGAAGGTGAGCATGGACCACAGGACCATGGGGCCTTCTTTGATGAGGTCCTTGAAGTTGACGGCCCAGACGTAGGAGAAGACGGCTTCCATGTCGAAGAGGACGAAGAGCATGGCAACGAGGTAGAATTTGACGGAGAAGCGGGGAGCGCCGTCACCGACGGGGAGCATGCCGCATTCGTAGGCTTCGTTTTTGACGCCTTCGGCTTTGCCTCTTTTGCCGAGATAGAGGCTCATGATGAGGGAGATGGCGGCAAATCCGACAGCGAGGAGGACTTGCATGAGGACGGGAAGGTAATCTTGGAGCATGGTGAAAATGAAAAACCCGCGTTGGGACGCGGGTTTGTAGTGAATTGGAGGCGAATCGCCTAGTCTGAAATGTGGTTCGGGGCGTCAGGCCTGCTGGTTGGCGAGGTTGTCGCTGTGAGCATCCATGATTTTATCGAGACCCTTGTATTCCTTGCCGTCTTTTTCGACGAGGCCACGGGTGACGAGGTTTTGGAGTTTTTCATAGGCCCGGAGGCGAAGCATTTCTTCGCCGCCACTGACTGCATTGCGTTCTTTCAAGCGTTCAAAAACCTTCTCGAAGAGTTCGTTGAAGCCGAAAAACTTTTTTTCGGCGGAGAGGACGTTGACGAGTTCGTCAGTGACATGATCGGGGAGACGACGGGAGAAACGGGTACGTTTGGTGGTTGCCATATCGATTGGTTTAGTATGTTGGAATTGTTACAAAAGCGACTCAAAAAATTTTATTAACGTAGCTTCTAGGGCTGAATAGTCAATTTGAATGTCAGGGTTAGTTGATTACTTTGACAATTTGGAGGCTTGGTGCCAGAGACTGTTCTTGGAGTAAGCGAGTCCAAGTATTGAGCTTGTTGAAATGATTGCGGCATTGAGAGGAGAGGTTTGGGAGGCTCTGCCTAATCGATTGTTGGTGGGGTGCGGTGGAGTGGGTTACTTGGTCCATGTGCCGCTTTCGACATATGATCGGTTGAATCCGTTCAAAGGTTCTGAAGTTTTCTTAAAAACTCACCTATACGTAAGGGAAAACCTTCAGAACCTTTATGGTTTTGCGACTGATGAGGAGAGGGATTTGTTTCTTTTGTTGATTGAGCGGGTGAGTGGAATCGGGCCTTCGATTGGGATGGCAATTTTGAGTGGGATGGGGGTGGAGGAGTTCAAGGGGCATGTGGTGAACGGGGATGTGGGGGCTCTTTCGCGGATCAAGGGGTTGGGGAAAAAGACGGCGGAGCGGGTGGTGCTGGAGTTGAAGGATAAGGTCGGGGTGGTGGAGAGTTGGCAGGGTGGGGAGGGTGCTGGCGGGGCTTCGCAGGATGCGGAGTTGGCTTTGATTGCGCTGGGTTACAAGCAGGCGGAGGCGCGGAAAGCGGTGGCGGCGGTGGCGAAGAGTCAGCCCGGGGCGGGGGTGGATGATTTGATTCGGGAGGCGTTGCGAGGGTTGAGTTAGAGGAGCTGTTCTTTCTTTTTGACGCAGAGGCGCAGAGGCGCAGAGTTCCGCGGAGAGTTTTATGGGTGTTTCTTTGGAGGAGTTGGAGCGAGCGTGGCCGGAGGGAGGATTATTTGAGGGGAAGCGTTGGGTCTTTTCGCCGGAGCCGCTGCGGTTGGAAGCGGGGTTGATGCGGGAGTTGGAGCGGATGGGGCCGGTGTTGGCGGCGTTTCAGGCGGCGCAGGATCGGATTTACCGGCGGAGTGCGAAGGGGAAAGTGGCGCCGTGGGTGGCGGAGGCGCTTGATGCGGGGAAGCCGGAGTGGATGGTGGCATGGCAGCGGGAGGGGGCGCAGGCGGAAGTGGTGCCGCGGGTGATTCGGCCGGATTTGTTGCTGACGGAGGAGGGCTTTTTGATCACGGAGTTGGATTCGGTGCCAGGGGGGATGGGGGTGACGGGGTGGTTGGGGGAGGTTTATGGAGATGAGGTGGTGGGAGGACGGGGTGGGATGGTCGCGGGTCTGGCTGGAATTTTGCCGGAAGGAGGGGCGATTTGGGTGTCGGAGGAGGCGGGGGATTATCGGCCGGAGATGCAGTGGCTGGCGGGGAAGTTGGGGGTGGAGGTGAAGTGGGGGGAAGAGTGGGCGGGGGAGGCGGGGTATCGGTTTTTTGAGTTGTTTGATTGGGAGGCGATTGCGAGCTTGAGGGAAGGAGAGAAAGGGGGGCTGACGCCGCCGGTGAAGCCGTTGTTTGAAGAGAAGATGTGGTTGGGGCTGTTGTGGAGTCCGGGGTTGCGGAAGGTTTGGGAGCAGGAACTACGAGGAAAGCAGTATGAGTTGCTGAAGAAGTGGATTCCAAGAGGGATTCCGGTGGATGCGACGCCGTTGCCGGCGAATGCGGAGTTGGCGGGGTTGGGAGTGAATTCGTGGGAGGAGGTGGGGCGGATGAGTCAGAAGGAAAGAAGGCTGGTATTGAAGATTTCGGGGTTCAGTGAGTTGGCATGGGGGAGCCGGGGGGTGTTCATCGGGCATGATGAATCGGGGGAACAGTGGGGAGAGTTGGTGGGAGCTGCCGTTGAGCAGTGGGGTTCACAGCCGTGGGTGATGCAGGAGTTTCGGGAAGCGAAGTTGGTGGAGCATCCGTATTTTGATGAGGCCGGAGAGGTGCAGCTCATGAAGGGGCGGGCGCGGTTGTGCCCCTATTATTTTGTCGGGGATAGAGAGGTGAAGTTGGGAGGGTGTTTGGCGACGATTGTTCCGGCGGATAAGAAGAAAATCCACGGGATGGAGGATGCGATTTTGGTGCCGGTGGCGGGGGAGTGAATCAGTCTCCGGGCTCGCTAGGGGACTCTTCGCGGTGGTTAGCGATTTGAGCGACGAGGGGCCAATCGGTGATTTTTTCGGTGAACTTCCATGCGGAGCCGATGCGCCACAGGAATTTAATTTCGGTGATGAAGGCGCCGAGGAGAAAGCCGAAGCCGAAGAGCATGATGGCTCGTAGTTCGAGGTCGTTCCAGAACTTGATGAGGAACCAGGTGTAGGTGGCAACGACGAGGTAGCGGAGGAGATGGACGCGGGACTTGCCGGTGATGGAGGACCAAGGTGGAGGGAAGCCGTCTTCGCGGATTTTCAGGAGGCTTTTGGCGAGGTGTTCGTCACTTTTCATCTGGGATGTGTGTTCGCGGTGGGGCGAACCGCTGCGGCTTACCCTTTGATTTCGATTTCGCCGGTGAAGGTGGTTTCGGCGGGGCCGGTGAGGGTGACGTTGGTGAAGGTATTGCCGTTTGCTTGGAAGCCGATTTCGAGGGTTTCGCCACCGGCGACGTCGACTTTGATGGGAGAGGGGGCGCCGGTGAGGAGGTGGTGAAGAATGGCGGAGGCGACCATGCCGGTGCCGCAGGCGAGGGTTTCGTCCTCGACGCCGCGTTCGTAGGTGCGGATGGCGATGTGGTCGGGGGCCAGAACTTGAGCGAAGTTGGCGTTGGTGCCGGCGGGGGAGAATTGTTCGTGATAGCGGATGGCGGCGCCGAGCTTGCGGACATCGAGGGCGGCGAGGTCGTCGACGAAGGTGACGGTGTGGGGGACGCCGGTGTTGACGAAGTCGAGGGGGGAGGTGAGGCCGTCGATGGTGAGGGCGAGGTTGCGGGTGAGGTCGAAGGGGTCGGACATGGCGACCTGGATGTTGGTGCCGATGAGCTTGGCGGAGAGGGTGCCGGCAATGGTTTCGAAGGTGACTTCTTCGCGTTCCTCGGGGAGGAGGTCGGCGGTGAATTTTCCGAAGCAACGGGCGCCGTTGCCGCACATTTCGGCTTCGCCGCCGTCAGCGTTGTAGTAGCGGAATTTGAAGTCGGCTTCTGATTCGGCGGGTTCGGCAGCGAGGAGGCCGTCGGCGCCGACGCCACGGTGGCGGTCGCAAAGGAAGGCGATTTGTTCCTTGGTGAGGGAGAAGGTGAGGGCGCGGTTGTCGAGGACGACGAAATCGTTTCCGGCGCCGTTCATTTTGGTGAAGGGAATGAGCATGGTGTTGTAACCGAGTGTGTGGAAAGAGGTTAATCAAGCGTGGGAGGATTGGAAGACGGGATTATTCAAATAATCGTTTGTTTGAAACAAACGTTTGATTTATTTTGGAAGGAGAATAATTTGAAGGACGTGGCGGTTTTGGAGACACCAACGGAGACACAGGAGCGCTTGCTGGATGCGGCGGAGCAACTCTTTGCGGAGAAGGGGTTTGAGGCGGTTTCGTTGCGGGAATTGACGACGGTGGCAGGGGCGAATTTGGCGGCGGTGAATTATCATTTCGGGGGGAAGGAGAATTTGATTGGGGCGGTGATGGCGCGGCATGTGGTGCCGATCAATGTGGAGCGGGTGAGGCGGTTGGATGCGATTTTGGAGCGGAGGAAGAAGCCGACAGTGCGGGAGGTTTTGGAGGCATTTTTGGCGCCGATGACGGAGCGGATTTTGGAGCGGGAGGAGCGGCAGCGGTTGTTTGCGCAGTTTATGGGTCGTTTGATGGGGGAGGGGGCGTGTGGGTTGCCGGAGGAGTTGGTGCCGGAGTTTCAGGAGATGGCGGCGAAGGTGGTGAAGGCGTTGCGTTTGGCTTCTCCGAAGTTGGGGGAGGAGGAGGCGTTTTTCCGGATGAAGTTTGCGTTTTCGGTGATGGCGGATGCGATGATTCGGGATGAGGTGTTCGAGCAGATTTCGAAGGGGCGGTTGTCGAAGTGGGATTGGACGCACCGGTATGAGGAGGTGTTGAACTTTTGTGTGGGAGGGATGAAGGGATGAGGATCTTTGGTTGTTTGGCATTGTTGAACCGCGAATGCGCGAAGGCGCGAAGGCTATTGGAGGTTGCGTTTGTTCTTTTTCTAACGGGTTGTGGTGCCGGGGTGGCGCCGGAGCGGGATTATGCGGGTGTGGGGTCGGATGCACCGGTGAACTGGGTGGCGACGAAGGAGGGTCGGGCGGGGGTGGATGGGGATTGGGTGAGACGATTTGGTGAGTCGCGGTTGACGGCTTTGGTGGATGAGGCGGTGATGGCGAATCCGAACATGCGGGTGGCGGAGGAGCGGGTGAAGAGGGCGGCTTTGGTGGCGCAGCGATCGCAGGGAGGCGCGTTGCCGCAGGCGAGTGCGGGTTTAAACGGGAATCGGAATAAGCAAGTGTTTGTGGGTTTGCCGATTCCCGGTGCGACGGGGCCGACGAGTTCGTTGTCGACGAGTTTGGGGGCGTCCTTGAATGTGAGTTGGGAGCCGGATATTTGGGGGAAGGTGGCGGCGGAGAATTCGGCGGAGTTGGCGCGGTTGGGGGGAGAGGAGCAGGCTTATCGGGCGGCACGGTCGAGTTTGGCGGCGCAGGTGGCGAAGGCGTGGTTTGCGCTGGGAGAGGCGAATGAGCAGTTGAGGTTGGCTTATGAGTCGCTGGTGATTCGGCAGAAGACGGAGCGGGCGATCGAGGAGCGTTTTGAGCAGTCGTTGGAGAGTGAGGGGGGGACGGCGGCGCAGTATCGCTTGGCGAAGACGGATACGGCGAGTGCGAAGGGGGAAATTGAGCGGTGGAAGGGGGAGGTGGAATTGGCGAAGCGGCAATTGGAGTTGCTGGTGGGGCGTTATCCGGAAGGAAAGGCAGGGAGGGGGGGGGGGG
>JBCCZX010000144.1:0-8208 GCA_039186735.1 Verrucomicrobiota bacterium
CCCCCCCCCGCTCGCCCGCGCCCACCCCCGCCGCTTGAGGTGCCGGTGGGGTTTTGGCATGGGGAGGCGGATCGGAATATTCCGTTTGGGATGGTGAAGCGGTATGTGGATTGGGTGCCAACAGCGGAGCGGCATTTTTTTGCGGGGGAGGGGCATTATTCGCTCGCGTTGCGGAAGGCTCCGGAGGTGGTGGAGCGGGTGGCTTTGGCTGGGAAAGAGAGGGTTGAGGAGAGATTTCTCTCTGCTATTTAATAAAACTTAAGTAAAGTGCGGGTATGGAAACCCGCTGGACAGCGCGTGTGATTCTGGCGTTTTTGACGTTGGAGGTGGGGTTGCTGTGTAATTTGTATACGCCGCAGGTGGGTTTTTTGCGGGATATGGAGGAGGGGTTGTTTCGGATGATGTTGTCGTGGGTGCGGGATACGGAGGAGGGGGAGGTGTTGTTAGAGAAGAGTGTGGATGGGCGGGATTGGGAGTTGCGTCCGTTGGAGCGGGTTGAGGAGAGGGGTGCGGAGTGGTCGTTGGTGGAGATGGGGCGGAGTGCGGAGTTGTTTGATGGGGTGGAGCCGTCGCCGACGGAGATGGCGTGGTTGTTGTCGAAGTTGCACCAGGGGGGGACGCGGGCGTTGGCGTTTACGCGACCGTTGGCGTGGGAGGAGGCGCCGGAGTTGGATTTGCGGACATTGGATTTGGCGTTGCGACCGTTTGATGAGGTGCTGTTGCCGTTGGGGGTGAGTGAGGTGCCGAATCCGCGGGAGTTGCCGGAGTGGTTGGAGGGTTCGACGATGGGGAGTGAGCAGGTGCGAGGGGATTTTACGAGTTTGCCGTTGATGAATAGTATTACGGTTTCGCCGTCGGTGACGCCGGATGAGGATTTGGGTTTTGCGTTTCCGGATTTTGGGGCGCGGGATCCGTTGTTTCGGAGTGAGTCGGGGGTGCCGTTGGTGGCGCGTTGGGGGGAGCGGTTGATTCCGTCGTGGTCGTTGTCGTTGGCGATGCGTTTGGAGGGGGTGGAGATGAGTGAGGTGATGGTGGAGCCGGGACGTCAGATTCGGTTGGGGAAAGATGGTCCGGTGATTCCGATTGATGATTTTGGGCGGGCGATTTTGGGAGGTCGAAGGGGAGATTTGCCGGAGACCGTTTCGGCGACGGCGTTGGCGCCTTTCAACGGGAAGACGCCGGAGTTGGGGGAGCGAGTGGTGTTGATGGATGGGGTGTATGAGAGTTCGCGGCGGCAGGGTGAGCGGATGTTGGGAGAGGCGATGGCGTTGACGCAGTTGCCGCGGCCGGGGAAGGCGGAGTTGTTTGAGCGGTTGCCGCTGCGGTGGGAGTTGATGTTGTATTTGGAGGTGATTTTGATTGCGATTTTCGCGTTGTATGTGCGGCCGACGTCGCAGGTGATGGCGTTCGGGATGGTGTTGCTTGGGTTGTTGGGGATGTTGGTGGGGTTGGTGCATTTGCGGACCATGTGGACGCCGGTGTTGCCGATTTTGTTGTCGGTAGTGGTGGCGTGGTGTTTGGCCGGGTATTTGCAACAGGTTGCGCATCCGGCAGGAAAGAGACGGAAAGAAGAGGAGCTTTCGGTGGATGGTTTGGTGACAGACTAAGTGGGGAGCTTCCGTTAGAAAAATTTCATGCACGGAGTGATGAGAGTGATTGCTGTTTTTGGAGTCTGGGTGGCGTTGTTTGGTGGTTTGGGGGCAGAAGTGGTTTATGTGGCTTCGGCGAACAAGGGGATTTTTGAGCTGAACTTGGATGTGGAGACGGGCCGGATCTCGAATGCGCTGCAGGCAGGAGATACTTATCCGGCGGGGTTTTTGGCAGCGCATCCGGAGCGGCGTTTGTTGTTTTCGACGATGGCGATGCGGGAGAGGAATCCGAGTGGGGCGGTTGTGGTTTATCGAATTGGAAAAGAAGGTTGGTTGCGGGAGCTTGATGCGGCGCTGACGGATGGGAGCGGGACCTGTCATGTGTCGTTGGATGCAACGGGAGAGGTGGTTTTGGCGGCGAATTATGGGACGGGGTCAATTGCGTCGTTTTTGTTGAAGGAGGACGGAACTCTGGGGGAGGCGGTTTCGACGCATCAGCATGAAGGGTCGAGTGTGAATGAGTATCGGCAGAGTGGACCGCATCCGCATTGGATTGGGGTGGGGCCGCGGAACAAGTTTGTTTACGTGCCGGACTTGGGGATGGATGAGGTGGTGGTCTACGCACTGAATGCGACCACGGCGGAGTTGACGCCAGTGAGTTCCGCAAAGGTGGCACCGGGAGCGGGGCCGCGGCACATGAAGTTTTCGAAAGACGGGAAGTTTGCGTATGTGCTGAATGAGTTGAATCTCACAGTTACGGTATTTTTAGTAAATGAAGAGACGGGTGGGTTGAGTGAAGTCAAGGTGGTATCGGCGGTGCCGAAGGATTTTGACAAGTTGAATCTGAGTTGTTCGGAGATTCGGGTGCATCCGAATGGGAAGTTTGTTTATTGTGGGGTGCGAGATTTGAATACGCGGGGAGAGAGTGTTGTGGGGCGGAATTCGTTGTCGATTTTTGCGGTGCAGGAGGATGGAACGCTCAAGCGGATTCATACGCGGAGTGCGCTGGTGAGTATTCCTCGGAATTTCGGCATTGATCCGACGGGTCGTTGGTTGCTGGTGGCGGGACAGGGTTCGGATAATGTGCAAGTGTTCCAGATTGGTGAGGATGGCTTGCTGAGGAAGAAGGGGTTGCCGGTTACGGTTCCACGACCCCGTTGTATTGAGTTTGGTGCAAGTGGAACCCTTCCCAATTAAGATGGGGGAAGACTTTCTTCGGGGTTTGTCGGGGAGGTCGGATTTGGGAGGGGTGCATTTAGGGAGGTTTCTTGGGTCGGTTTCGTGGGTTGAGTGGAGGGTGTTTGTGAGGATAGCTGGCCAAGATATTCGGGGAGTTTGATGCCAGCATTTTTGGTCACTTCGTGGAGTGGGGGGAGAGAGCTCACGAGGGAAGAGATGAAATCCGAAGTACTGCTCTTGCCATCACTGGAGCCACCACTGTCCCAGACGGTCACTTTGTCGATCTGGAGGTTTGAGATGGCCTTGGCCTGTTCTTCGACAAGTTTGGGCATTTGTTCAATGAGGAGTAGGAGAGTGGCGAGTTGGGAGTCTTTGTCGGCAGCGGCGACGACGTCTGCGAAACCGCGAGCCTTCTTTTGAAGGATTTGCTCGGTTCCGTCGGCTTCAGCCTGGTGGCGGAAGAGGAGGCCGTCGGCTTCGGATTGTTTGATGGCTTTAATACCATCGGCTTCGGCTTGTTTGGCAAGGCGGACGGCATCGGCTTCACCTTCTTGAATGCGGCGAATGGATTCGGCGCGGGCATCGGCTTCGACGATGGCTTTTTCCTTAGCGATTTCGGCAGGGACGATGGTGTTGGCTTCGAGGGAGGACTTTTCGCGTTTGGCGCGTTCGAGTTCGGAAAGACTTTCGGCTTTGTAGGCTTCTTGGAGGGCTTCGGCGGCTTTGACTTTTTCGGCGGCGGAGGCGTTGCGTTCGGCTTCGGCTTCCTTGACGCGGCGTTCGGCGTTCGAGTTGGCGATTTCGACGGTGGCGAGGTTTTCTCCTTCGGTGGCTTGGGCATTGGCGTTTGAGACTTGGATTCGCTGATCGCGTTCGGCTTCGGCGGCACCGATATCTCCGTCGCGGTTGGCTTGAGCGACTTTGACTTTGGCTTCGGCGATGGCCTTGGAGGCGGCTTCCTGACCGAGGGCGTCGATGTAGCCGGATTCGTCGGTGATGTCCTGGATGTTGACGTTGATGAGGCGGAGGCCGACTTTTTTGAGTTCGACTTCGACGCCGGTGGAGATGTTGGCGATGAGTTTGTCGCGGTCGGCATTGATTTCCTCAATGTCCATGGTGGCGATGACGACACGCATTTGGCCGAAGATGATGTCTTTGGCGAGTTCCTTGATTTGAGTCAGGTCGAGTCCGAGCATGCGTTCGGCGGCGTTTTCCATGACGCCAGGTTCGGTGGAGATTCCGACGGTGAAGGTGGAGGGGGTGTTGACGCGGATGTTTTGTTTGGAGAGGGCGCCGGTGAGTTGGATGTCGATGGGGAGAGGGGTGAGGTCGAGGTATTGGTAGCCTTGGATGACGGGCCAGACGAAGGTGGCGCCGCCGTGGTAGCAGTTGGCGGATTTTCCTCCTTGGACTTTTCCGTATTTGACGAGGAGTCGGTCAGAGGGGCACCGCTTGTAGCGGCTCATGAGAGTGATGGCGATGACGCCAAGAAAGATGACGACTGCGGCGACGATGATGACTTCGGTCATGGGAAATTGTTGTTTCTACGTTGTTATTTGGAGGGTTCTTCTTGAGCGAGAGGTTCTACGATGAAGCTAGTGAGTCCGGCCATGGCAGTCACTTTGACCCGTTGTCCCGGGGCGAGGGAGCCGGGAGTGGATTTACGGGCAGAAGCGGTGACGAGGCGGCCTTGGATCATGATTTGGATTTGGCCGCCCCCGTCTTCGTTGTTTCCGGGGAGAGTGACGTAGACGGTGCCTTCTTCGTTGAGGGCGTTTTCGTAATTCAGACTGCCATCGGACTGGAGTTTCATGAGCCCGGTGAGGAGGGCGACAATGATGCCCACAAGGACGAGTCCGGCGCCGGAGCCAATGAGGGTGGCAAGGCCGACGCTGGCGCCGTTTTCGATGGCGAGGGCACCACCGAAGCCAAGACCGAGGAAGAAGCCGCTCAAGGTGTGGCCGGAGAGAAGGCTGGCTCCAGAGCCATCGCCAAGCCCGAAGTCGAGATGGAAGGCATCGAAGAGGCCTTCGAGTCCGACGCCCAGGCCTGCGAGGACGGCTTGCAGGATGGCAAGGGCGAGAGCGACGAAGCCAATGCCGTAGAAGATTTGTAGGGCGAAGTTGAGATTATTGAACCATTCAGACATGCGAGTGAGTGCAAACTTTTGCGACGATGCCACTTCAGCAGTTCGGAAGAATGCTGGCAAGAGGTTCGTCGTTGTTCCCACGAGAGAAGGGGTAGCGGATTTGTCACAAGGAAGCTGTTATAGTTTGGTAACGGGATTGTAAGGGCATAAAAAACCCGAGGTGAGGTGGCCTCGGGCTTTGGGAAGGTCGGTTTGGGAAAGGTTGTTTTATCGGCGTTTCCGTTTGGCGAGGACCGTGAGGCTGAGAAAAGCAAGAATGCCAGTGGATGGCTCGGGGATGAAAGAGGAGTTGGTGCCGTCGTTGAGGGCAAAGGCAGGTTGGAAGTCGGAGACATTGCCTGGGAAGCCTGAAACGAAGGTGGTGTTAGTGTCGCCAGAGCTGTTGAAACTATTGCTTGTAACAAAGCCTCCGACGCTGCCAGCGACGCCTCCCAGACTGACGCGGTAGGTGCGGCCCTCTTCGAAAAGAATGGGGATAGAAACAAACCCGCCAGCGCTGCCGGTGTTGTTGTTGCCGAAGGGCACCGTAACATCGACAAAGTTTGGATTAAAACTGGCGAAGCCACTGGGACGAATTCTTCCTCCGGAGCCTCCGAGACTCTCGAAGGCCATGGTAACTTCGTTGAGGACAGCAACGGTAGCCCCGATGAGGGTTGACCCGTTGCCTTGGCTGCGAATGGGAACAGTGAGGTGGCTTGCGGTGAAGGTCGAGGAGGGACCGAATTCGGTTCTGACGCTCGGGAACACGGGTGTAAAAACGATTGGTCCGCCGGTGAGGGTTGCCCCGACGAAAGTGCCGCTGCCGTTGAGACTGGCGAGGGCGTCGGCGTCGAGAGGGGTGTAGGTGCCGGGCCAAAGGTCGTTGAAAGAAACTGGGGTATCGAGGGATGGTTGGTAGTTGGCGAAAAAAGTGGTGGCAGAGAGTGATTGAGAAAGAAGGAGAGCGAGCGCGAGTTTGATTTTCATCTGGATTAAATCGTTTTGTTAGAAATTATTTAGGGTTCATTTTTTGAGGTTGCAAGCTGTTTTCGTTGCGGAGGGTTGAGCTTGGGGGGATAAAAAACGCGCCTGTTTTGGAGGCGCGTTTTCAGGAGCAGAATCGTTAATATTCTTGGTTTGTTAGAGAGCGTTGGCGACGGCGTCGGGGGTGATGCCGAGTTCGGCGAAGACGGTGTTGCCGGGGGCGGAGAGGCCGAAGCGGTCGATGGCGATGACTTGACCGTCGGTGCCGACGTATTTCCACCAGAGGCCGGAGACGCCGGCTTCGATGGCGATGCGTTTGGTGCAGGATTTGGGAAGGATTTTTTCTTTGTAGTCGTCTCCCTGGCGATCGAAGCGTTCCATGCAGGGCATGCTGACGACGCGGACGCCGGGTTTGTCAGCGGCGCCGTCGATGGCGTGCTGGAGTTCGGAGCCGGTGGCGAGGACGATGGCTTCGAGGGTGCCTTCTTCTTGTTTGGCGATGTAGGCTCCGCGGTGGGTGCCTTCGCGGCGTTCTTTGACTGAGAGCTGGCCCTGGGTTTTGACTTTTTGGCGGGAGAGGATGAGGGCGGTGGGTCCGTCGGTGCGGAGGAGGGCGGAGGCCCAGGCGCCGGCGACTTCTTCGGGGTCGCCGGGGCGGATGACGTCGAGGTTGGGGATGACGCGGAGGCCGGAGACGGTTTCGACGGGTTGGTGGGTGGGTCCATCTTCGCCGACGCCGACGGAGTCGTGGGTGAAGATGTAGGTGACGGGGAGGTTGGCGAGGCCGGCGAGGCGGATAGAGGGGCGGAGGTAGTCGGCGAAGACGAGGAAGGTGGCGCCGGAGGCGCGGAAGAGGCCGTCGTAGGCGATGCCGTTGCAGATGGCACCCATGGCGTGTTCGCGGATGCCGAACCAGATGTTTTTACCATCGGGTTGTTCGGCTGAAAAGTCGCCGGCGTCCTTGAGGTAGTTTTTGGTGGAGCCGTAGAGGTCGGCGGAACCGGTGATGAGGTTGGGGACGAGTTTGGCGGCTTCGTTGATGACAACGCCACCGGCGGCGCGGGTGGCGTTTTCGAAGTCGGGATCGAATGCGGGGAGGGTATCAAGGAGGTCGGAGGGGATGACGCCGGCGACGGAGTCCTGGAGTTCTTGGGCGAGCTCGGGATTGGCGGTGGTCCAGGCGTCGTAGGTGGTTTGCCATTCGGCGAAGGCGGCTTTTTTGGCTTCGGCTTTTTCGGCGAAGTGCGCTTTGACGTCGTCGGAGACGTGGAAGAGTTCGGCGGGGAGGCCGAGGTTTTTGCGGGCGTCTTCGGCGAATTTGGCTCCGCCTTCTCCGTGGCCGGCCGCGGTGCCGGCGACTTCGGGGATGCCGCGACCGATTTCGGTTTTGGCGATGATGACGGTGGGTTTGCCGGAGATGGAGTTTTTGGCGTCGGAGACGGCGTTGAGGACGGCATCAAAGTCGTGTCCGTCGATGGTGACGGCGTCCCAGCCGAGGGAGGTGAAGTAGGTGGTGGCGTCCCAGCCTTGGGTTTGGTCGGCCATGGCGTCGAGGGTTACGTCGTTGGAGTCGTAGATGAGGATGAGGTTGTCGAGGGCGTTGTGGCCGGCGAAGGCGATGGCTTCTTGGGCGACGCCTTCTTGGAGGCAGCCGTCACCGGCGAGGGCGATGACGTGGTGATCGAAGATGGTGTGGTCTTCGGTGTTGAATTTGGCGGCGGCACGTTTGCCGGAGAGGGCGTAGCCGACGGCGTTGCCGACGCCTTGGCCGAGGGGGCCGGTGGTGGCTTCGACGCCGGGGGTTTCGTTGAATTCGGGGTGTCCGGGGGTGATGGAGTGGAGTTTGCGGAAGTCTTTGAGGGCTTGGAGGGGGACGTCGTAGCCGGAGAGGTGGAGCCAGGTGTAGATGAACATGGAGCCGTGACCTGCGGAGAGGATGAAGCGGTCGCGGTTGAGCCATTTGGGGGCCTCGGGGTTGAATTCGAGGCATTCGGAGAAGAGGACGGAGCCGATTTCGGCGCAACCGAGGGGGAGACCGAGGTGGCCGGAGGAGCAGGCGTGGACGGCGTCGATGGCGAGGCCGCGGGCTTGGGCGGCGGCGTTGGTGAGGATTTCCGTGTTCATGGTGGTTGTGGCGGGGGTTTAGAGGGTGGGTGGAGGGAAGACAAGTTGTTTGGGGTCAAATCCATCGGAGTATGGGATGAATGGAATTTGTGGAAGGGGGGAATTCTGGCAGATTGGGGGTGTTGAAGGTGGTTTTGAAAGGTTTGGTGCATGGGTATCGGTTGTTTTTGCGGCCGATGTTGCATTGGGCGTCGGGGGGGCGGG
>JBCCZX010000145.1:0-8200 GCA_039186735.1 Verrucomicrobiota bacterium
AACCCCTCCCTCACCCGCTTCACCCAAGCCTCCTTCGGCTCCTCCTCACTCAACTCCCCCGTCCCCTTCCCCCGCAATGCCACGATCACCCGCAACTCCGAGTGACTCCCCTCTGCAAATCTCCGCGCCCACGAATACATCTGATTCGCCTCCACCTCATTGCGAATCACCAACACCATCATCTCTCCCAAAACTCAACCCAGCCCCCATCCCTTGTCGAGTCAACACCCGAGCTCTCAGCCCAAACCCCTCCGTTCCCTCCGCTTCCTCACCAAAAAACCTTCGCCTCTTCGCGCCTTCGCGGTTCAATTACCGACCTCATGCCCGAACTCGCCGAAGTCGAACTCGCCCGCCGCACCTGGCTCCCCGCCCTCGAAAAAAAAATCATCACCGTCGAAACCCACCCCCGCACCCGCATCTACCGCGACACCCCAGCTGCAGAAATCGAAGCCGCCCTCACCAACTCCACCCTCACCCACACCCGCTCCCACGGAAAACGCCTCCTCTTTACCTTCACCAAAAACACCCAAGAGCTCCCCCTCGAAGTCCACCTCGGCATGGCCGGTCGCCTCAGCATTCATCCCCCCGACCACCAACCCCACAAACATGACCACCTCATTCTCCACACCTCGGAACTCACTCTCGCCTTCAACGACTACCGCCAATTCGGCCGCGCCCACCTCCACTCCGACAACGATCCCTGGTCCTCCCTCCCACCTGAAGTCTTCTCCCGCCGCTTCACCGAAAAGTATCTCACACAAGTTCTAACAAAACGTTCCCGCACCAACCTCAAAGCCCTCATCCTCGACCAAAACTACTTCCCCGGCATCGGCAACTGGATGGCCGACGAAATCTGCTGGCGACTCCATCTCCACCCTGCCACACCAACGGCAAATCTCGTAGCCAGCGCTCTCCGCAAAGAAACCCAGTGGGTCACCCGAGGAGCTCTCAAACACGTCGCCGACAAAAACGAATCCCTCCTCAACAAACCCGACCAAGGCTTCACTCCCGGCTCCTACGTCCAGCAAGTCCCTCCCAGAAGCTGGCTCTTCCAACACCGCTGGAAACCCGGCGGCTCATGCCCCCGCTGCCAAACCGAATTATCTCGAGCCACCATCGCCACTCGCACAACCGCTTGGTGCCCAGCATGCCAGCCGAAAATTGCATGAAACAACCCGCCCTTGAGAATCCCTCAAGTTCATTTAGTTTATTTCTCAGCAAGTCAATGCCTCGACCAAACCTGCATCTCCCCGTCGCTTTCGTCGCTCTGGCCGCCGCTCTCCGTTCGAGCTGCTCCAGCGTGCCTTTTTTCTCAAGAGCAGACCCGCAAACGGACGCTCAACCGCCAGCACTCCCGCAGCCCGGACAACCGGAATGGGTCAACCCCCACCCTCCGGGAACCTACGAACACTTCGTCTCCGAACCGGGCTATCGAAAGACTTACAACGTCTACCGCAATCACGACGTCCTCAACAGCATGGCTCCCGAGTCGGCTTCTCTCAAAATCAGCCTCTCCGACCAACGCGCTCAACTCCTGTCCGACGGCGTCGTCGCCATGGATTATCCCGTCTCCACGGGGCGCTCATCTCACCCGACCGACACAGGTGACTTTCAAATCCTCGAAAAAATCAAAGATAAACGCTCCAACACCTACGGCAAAATCTACGATGCCAGCGGCAATCTCGTGAATGGTGATGCCGATGCCCGCAAAGATGAGATCCCCGCGGGCGGCAAATACGTTGGAGCCTCCATGCCCTACTGGATGCGCTTCACCTGGACGGGCATCGGACACCACATCGGACGAGTCCCGCGCTATCCTGCCTCTCACGGATGCATCCGCGGAACCCGCAGTGTCCTTCCCACTATCTACGAAAAGGTCAAAGTCGGCACCCCCGTCACCATCACTCCCTAATCCGCGACCATTACCACCGCATTCGCTGCTGCATAGTGCCGTGCATGAGTCAGGCTGATCTTTACCTCCGCTACTCCTCGCTCTTCCGCATACTCCTTGCCTCGCCCATAAAGCCTCAACTCAGGCTCCCCGCTCTCTTTCCGCACCACCTCCAAATCTCGCCAACCCACGGACTCCCCGATTCCCGTCCCAAATGCCTTCGAAACCGCCTCCTTCGCCGCAAAACGCGCCGCAAAATGCAAGGCCGGATTCCGCTGCCGCTCGCAATAAGCCCGCTCATTCTCAGTAAAAATCCGCTCCAAGAACTGCTCTCCAAACTCCGCAATCGAGCCCTCAATCCGCTCCACCTCCACCACATCGATCCCAATCCCAAACAACCTCATCAAACGCCCCCATCCATCGCTTCCCGCATTTCCCGCACGGCTGCCTCCAATCCGACAAAAATCGCTCGCGAAATGAGACTGTGGCCAATGTTTAACTCTTTTAAGAAAGAAAAGGAAATAAGACTCTCAACATTCTTAAAATGAATCCCATGACCCGCATTCACCTGCAACCCCAACTCCTCTCCCCTCTCACCTGCCACACGAATCCTCTCAAGCTCATCATTCACCGCCAATCCCACTGCATTCGCGTAACAACCCGTATGCAGCTCGACCATCTCGGCCCCACATTCCCCCGCCGCTTCCACCTGCTCAACGTCCGGATCGATAAATAAACTCACTCGGCTCCCGATTCCTTGCAGCCGCCCAACAGTCTCCCGAATCGACTCCAATTGCTCCACCACTCCCAGCCCTCCTTCCGTTGTCACCTCTTCTCGCTTCTCCGGCACCAAACACACAAAATCCGGCTTCACCCTCTCCACGATCGCCAACATCTCTCGCGTATTTCCCATTTCAAAATTCAAGGGCAACGGACACTTCTCCCGAATCTCAAACGCATCCCTCTCCTGCATATGGCGCCGGTCTCCGCGCACATGAATTGTAATCGAATCGGCCCCTCCCCTCATCGCGGCCAAAGCCCCCTCCAGTGGAGAAGGCTCCGCGAGCGGCGAATCAGCGTCCAATGCATACCGTGCCTGCCTCAGCGTAGCCACATGGTCGACATTGACCCCAAGCAGCAGGCTCATCCCAAAAAACTACTCACTCTCTTCGAGCTCAATCTCACCTGGCGCTTCACCCCCGTAGAAGCTCTTGATATAGCCATACTCGATCAACGTATCCTGCCAGTTCGCCAAAAGCTCGGGATTCTGATACACACGAAATGCCGTCCCTAGCCACTCATTCGCCAGCTCCTCATCCTCTGAAAAATAAGCCAGCGCCGCCTTCGAATAGAATCGGAAGGGCGTATCATCGAATTCCTCGTACGCCTTCGCCAACTCCTTGGCCTCATCGATCTCTCCCAGCTTCAACTGGCTCAACATCACCTTGAATTTCGCCAAACGGTGCAACTCAAGCACGTTACCTTCCATCTCAGAATTCGACTCCTCAAGCGCTTCAATAAAATCCAAAAACTTCGCCACCGCCCCCTCCCACTGCTTCGTCACGAAGTCGATCTCGGCCAAATTGAACATCACCCCGATATTATTGGGATCGATCGCCAATGCCTGCCGGAACGCGCTCGCCGCTTTGTTGAAGGCTCGAATCTCCACATAGCACGACCCCTGAATATTCCAGACCCCGGGATCTTGATCAAAAATCTTCTTCGCCTCGTGGATCTTCTCCAAACACTCGAAAATCCGCTTCTGCGTCGCAAACTGCTGAATCTTGACCTTGAGCTCCCAATACGCCTTCTTCTGCTCCATTCCCAGATTCTCGAAAGCCAACACATGCGCTGGCATCTCCAGAATCTTCTCCTCCGCTTGCTGCTCCTGAGCCACTCCAACGGCCAATCCCGCCGAAATCACTGCGGCCACTAACAATTTCGTTCTCATAGGCTTTCCTTTATGTGGGCCGAGACCTTTGCTCTGTCCAGCCCTCAATGCCGATACAGCGACTCGGAAGAGACGAATTGTGCAACAGAACCATCCAGCCAACCTCCCGGAACAGCCTCCCCGCGACCAATCAGATCCCGAATCTCACTCGCCGAAGCGGGATGCTCTCCTCTGAGAAAAATCGCCTCAAACTCCCCTTCACCCAAGCTCCCCTGCCTGTCGTGCACCAGAAAAGTCACCAAACTCGCCAGATAATCCGCCCGCGCCCACTCATTCACCACCTTCCACTGATCCGCCCCCATGAGCCAATAAAGCCGACACCCAGGAAGCGCGCCTTTGAACCACTCGGCCGTCTTCCAGGAATAATTGGCCCCTTCCTGCCGAAGCTCCCAATCATCCACCCGCGCCCACGAAATCCCTTCCGTCGCCAACCTCAGCATCGCACAACGCTGTTCACCACTAGCACCCGCCGCCTCAACTTTATGCGGAGACTGCCGACACGGCAAAAACACCACTTCATCCAATCCCACATCTTCCACCGCCCTCCGGGCAATCTCAAGATGCCCTTGATGAATCGGATCAAATGTCCCCCCAAACAGGGCAACTCTCCGCCGTTCAAGAACCGCCACTTCTTTCAATCTCGATGTTTCCAAGCAAACGATCCTGCTTCACCCGGAATTGATTCATCTTCATCAACTCCAGCAAGGCCAAAAAAGTGACAATCACCTCCGCCTTCGTCGTCGCCGACTCGAAGAGACTCTGAAAACCCCTCCGCTGGCCCACCGCCATCTCCCCCAACAAAAACTCAACCTTATCTGAAACCGTATAACGGTCATCCACGATACTCCCCAAATCATGCGCTTCTTCGAACCGCTTGAGAACCTTCTGAAAAGCTTGAATCAAATCAAAAATCGAGAGCTCCCCAACCGGATCCGCATCAGCCATCGGAATGTCTGGCTGATCCGGACTGTTGGGGAAAAACCCCTCCTGCTCCGCCTCTTTCACCGCTAGAAAACCAGCTGCGTCTTTGAATTTCTTATATTCCACCAACTGCCGAATCAGCTCCCAGCGAGGATCATCCTCCTCCGCCTCCTCCTCCGGGGGCTGCTCACTCTTCGGCAGCAGCGTCCGGCTCTTGAGGTAAATGAGATTTGCTGCCATCACCACAAACTCCGACGCCAGGTCGATGTTCAACATCCGGAAGGTCTCAATATAGTCCAAATATTGGCTCGTAATCCGCTCGACCGAAATTTCCGTAATGTCGAGCTCATCCCGCTTGATCAAATAAAGCAACAAATCGAGCGGACCTTCAAAAATCTCCAACTTTACCTTGTAATCGGCCTCCTCCACCGCGCTTTCCTAGGCCAGCCCAATCAATTGAGCGAGGGAAATTCTAGTACGCAATCCCAGAGCTTCGTTTGAGAGTTGGCAACTCGCCAGAAGCGAGTTATTCGCTCTTTCCCCCACGCACGAAACAATAATGAAAATCTCCGAAGAGCGCCTGGCCGATTACGACGGTCGCATGAATGACTGGATTGCCAGCCAGGGTCTCCTCTTTCAGCTCACCCACGCCGGAACTGGACTCGGGCACGGCTCAGTCGTCCTCGGCTCGATTTTCCGCGCCTTCATCCTTCTTCTCTTGGTCGCAATTTTGGCTCTCCTGGCTGTTGGCGGCTACTTCTTCTATCAATCACGCGGAGGCGCTCTTTCAGACAATCTCACCGCCAAATTGCGCCAGGAACTTGGCGACAACGAAGCCCAAATTCGTGGCTTCAAACGCGCAGGCGATACCGGCTCCTTCTACCAAATTCTTGCCGAAGGAAATACCAACACCTTTTTCGAGCTTCTGGAAGCTCGCCGCTTAGATTTCAAAATGGGGCTTCTCAGCGGAATCGTCGGTGACTGGGACGCAGGAACAATATCCGCCGAATCCTTGATGGTGGACCTCAAAGCTGGCGCCGTTTCCCATGATGCCGCGCAATCGGCATGGAACAGTCTCTTTGAGACTCCCGACGGCTTCTCATTCTCAAAATTTGCCTGCAAAGACACAAACCTCAGCTGGGGCTATTCATCCCCATCCAGCTGGGGCTCCATCACATCTTCGCTAGCGACCGGATTGAGAAAAGGAGACGTCTGGAATCTCACCTTCAGAGGCGGATACTTCTCTCAAGGCTGCTTCAGAAATCTTTCCATCATCAAACTCGAAGTCGAACTCCATAAAAACGGCGGACTAGTCATCCCATCAGCAGAAATGCAGTGGGGAGAGGGCAAAGTCGTTTGGAACGCCTCGGTAACAGAGGGTACTGCTTCGCCCGAGCTAGCTGGTGAAGGCACCCTTCTCAACGTCCCCACTGACTTCTTCTTACCTCAATCACTCGCCCGCTTGGTCGAAGGAACCCTGAACGGCAATTTTCAAATCAGCGGCACTCCCAACAATGCCGATGGTCTCCGCTTCGACTTCGAACCCACACTGTCCCGCGAAACTCCCCTCAGCCTCACCAATGAAATTCCGATCTTCCAAATGCTCAGCGCACTCGACAACGAAAACAGCTACCGGAAAGTCAATTTCAACAAAGGCGAGTTGAGATTCTCCTCATTTGCAAATCGCTTGGAATTTTCCCGAATCGACCTCATTGCCCGTGACTCGGAAGACACCGAGGATTTCGTCAAACTACGAGGAAACTTTTCTGCCCGCCCAATCACGACCGACGAATTGGCTCGCAATTACTTCTCTCGCTCGAGTCGCGACGAATCCACCTCAGCCACCATCGGGGAAGCCAGAAACACAACCCTCGACGACAACAACTCCATCCTCACCCTCTTCAACGACCACCAATACAAAAATGGCGTGCCTCAAATCATTCTGAGAGCCGAAGATGAAGACGGAAACGACCTGCCCCAAAAATTTCTCGTAAAAGAACGCCGCCGAAAAGTCGACTGGCCCTTTGTTCTCGAAGGCAATCTCGAAATCGCCGTCCCACAAAGCGCACTCCAGCACGGTGTCGAACTTTCAGGACTCCTCGAACCCGACCAAGGAAACAACCTTCAGTGGGTCGACATCCCGCTCAATACCCTCTCAACTCTCACCACTCATTCTCTGTTTGATCAGTGGGAAAAAGAACTGAAAGGAAAGTAAAGCGTCTCTCTAGCCACGACCCAAGCGGCGCACCACCTCCAAAGTCGCGCGGCTCTTGTTCAGAGTGTAAAAATGAATCCCCGGAATGCCTTCCCGTATCAACTCATCACACTGCTCAGCCGCATAATCAATCCCCAGCTTCGTGATATCATCTGCGCTCGCATCATCAGCCTTCTTCAAAAGCCTTTGCAACTTCGCCGGAAACCTCGCTCCTGCTGCGAGAGAAGCCATCCGCACCATTCCTTTACGTGAAGTGACCGGCATGACCCCGGCAATAATCGGCACCTGCACGCCTGCAAGTTCGCATCGGTCCCGGTAGTCAAAAAAATCATGATTATCGAAAAACAGCTGCGTACAGATGTAGTCTGCTCCGCAATCCACTTTCGTTTTCAAGTAATCCATCTCAAGCATCCGGTTTGGCGTCTCGGGGTGCCCTTCCGGAAAGCCTGCCACACCGATTCCAAACCCCCTCTCCTGCGACCGCGCATTAAACTCCGCAAGAAAACGAACCAAATCAGAAGCATAAGGAAAATCGTCACCACTCCGATCATAATCCGGCTGATCCCGGGGAGGGTCCCCTCGCAAGGCCAGAATATTGGTCACTCCCGTCTCTGCATAATGGGATAAAATCTGACTCACCTCCTCCCGACTTTGCATCACACAAGTCAAATGAGGTGTCGCCGGAATCTTCGTCTCATCCAAAATTCTCTTAACCAAATTCTGCGTCAAATCCCGCGTCGACCCCCCCGCACCGTAAGTCACACTGACATAAGCAGGCTTCAAATCCGCCAAATCACGAATCACCCCAAACAAATCATCAGAAGCGACCTCCGTCTTGGGCGGGAAAAACTCAAAGGAAATCAGTGGCTGGTCACTGGAATCCAGCAAATTGCGTATGTGCATTTCTCTTAATCATTACGTATGTCCGAAACAAAAACAACCCGAAACAATTCCGCGCGACTTTTTCTAAATTGAGTGGTTCAATCCCTCAACGATGAGAATTTCTTTGGTCATCCTCTTGGCCTCAAGTTGCGCCTTCGCCGAACCGGGCCCGAAAAAGCCTCAAAAAGGCCACAACGGCTTCGCCGCCGGAGTCCTTCAAGAATTGGATTCCAACGGAGACCAAAAACTCAGCCGCGAAGAATTTGAAGCCAATCCCCGCCTCAAACGCGCTACCCAAAAACAAAAAAATTCCCTCTTTGAACGCATCGACAAAGACGGC
>JBCCZX010000146.1:0-7995 GCA_039186735.1 Verrucomicrobiota bacterium
AAAAAAGTCCGCCTCCCCCACCTGCTCATCCTCCAGTTCATTCAACACCGTCGCATCCGCATTGATCACCGTCGTGTTCTCTAACCGATCCGCCAACTCCTGACACAACTTCTCGTCCTCCTCAAAAATCCGCACCCGGCAATCCCAACTCTCTAACATCTGCGCCAACGAAAACCCATACTCACCCCCCCCGAAAATCACCACCCGCAAACCCTCCAAACCGCCACTCGTCTTCTGCAAACTCCCCGCCAACTTCCGCAACCGCCGTGGCTCTCCAAAAATCGTCGCCACATCCCCCGCTTCCAAAACCGAATCCGCACTCGGAATCTCATGCTCGTCCCCACGCGAAAGTGCCGCCACCCGCGTCCGCTCCGGCAACTTGAGCTCCCGCAACTTCTTCCCCACCACCTCGCTCTTCGCATGCACCCTCACCTGCTGCAACTCGATCCGACCCCGCGCCAACTCCTCCACCGCCAACGAATCCGGATTGCGAATAAACTTCGCCAACTCGATCGCCGTCAACCGCTCCGAACTGAACAAATGATCGATCCCAAAATGCCCCTTGTAATCAAACAACCACTCCTCCCGCTGCAAACCCGGATGCACTCGCGCAATCACTCGCTCCACCCCCATCGCCTTCGCCAACGACGCACTCATCAAGTTTGCATTGTTCGAACTCGTCAGACCCAAAAACAACTCACACTCCCCCACATTTGCCTCCGCCAACGCATTCACCGACGTCCCATCCGCCTTCACCACCTTCGCATCCACCATCTGCTCCAAGTCCGCCGACAACTTCGCATCCTGCTCAATCACCGAAAGCGAATGCGACTTCGACAGCTCAACCGCCAAGTGCCGACCAATCTCCCCCGCTCCAACAATAATGATATTCATTCCGTTTCCCGATCTCAGCCCATCCACCTCAAAACGAAAAGCCCATTCAAAGCCATGGTCCATCAAGAACCTGACTCCGAATCAGTTCTCCACCCTCAACCTCAAAAACTCTCGTTCTTTCGGAGGAACCGAAGTTTGCGTTCTCGCACTAAATTCACCCGCACTTTCTCCCGCCCGCGTTGCAGTCTCAAACCACGGATCCAGTTGCCCAAGATCATCCGAACTCTCTGCCGTAATCAACACATAATGCTCCGCCGCCGGATTCGGAGTCCAAAACAACTCGAAAAGACCAATCTCTGGCACCGTCATCCGCGTCCGCAAAACTGCTCCGGTTCCATCCGCCTCATTCGGATCAAGTCCAAACGCAAACTCCTCCAGCGCAATGAAAGAATCCCCATCCCCATTCGAATTCGCCGAGAGAGACGTCGCCGATGCAGGCGTCGTATGAGCCAACTCAAATGCATCCGATAACCCATCCCCATCCGCATCCGGCAGCACATACTCATAACATCCCAGATCCACCGTATGCCCCGAAATCCGAGCATTCCCATCCAAATCGAGAGTCGAACCTACCTCGCCATCTTCTCCCGCCGACATCATCGGCGAATCAAAATTCAATCGGTAATCTCCCCCGGCCGTCGGCGCACTTGCAGGATTCAGCTCTGTGAGAAAGTCAGGATCGGACGAGGAATCCGTCCCATCCAAATTCCCATTCTGCTGGAACCCGGCCTCATCACCCACCCATCCCTCGAATAAACTATGGTTCACATTCGGCAAAATCGAAGTCTGCGCGAAATAGTCGAACGAATTGTTCCAGAAAATCGAATTCCACACCTCAAATGAAAATCCATTGTTGAAAACCGGCCGCCCGTCATTCCCCGCAATCGTCGTCCCCCGCAAAACAAGCGCCGCACACAAATGACTGATTACCGTCCCCTCATTCCCGCTCAACAAACAATTCACAAACTCCGTATCATTCGCATCGGTAGTCAACAACACCGTCGCCGCAGACGACCCATTTCCATTTCCAACAAGTCGACACCGCTCCAAAACCATCCGCGCTCCCAGCCCTTTCGTCGCCAACACATCTCCTGCCGCCGCCAAGTTCCCCTCAAACTCGCAATCCTCAAAAACAGCCCGACCCTGCTCCACACCCAGCACCCCTCCAAACTCAAGACAACGATTTCCCACAAAACGACAACTCTCAAACATCGGCCCCGGCTCCGCAATCGGTCCCGCATTCGACAGTTGCACATACACCGCCCCCCCATACTGCGAAGCAAGGTTCCCCGAAAATAAGCAGTCTCGCACCAGAGGCTCGTCACCATCAAAATAAGCCCCCCCGCCTTGCGACGTCTCATCCGGCACCACCGGATTTCCAAAAGCTGGCACCGCCTGACCAGCTGTCACCACCAAGCCATCCAATACCGTCAAGGCCGATAGAGACAACAGCGGCTGGGTCGAGATCACGGACTGCGCATTAACCCCCACGATGTCACCCGTATCCTCCGCAATAAAATTACCATCCCCGTTCAAATCATCACCTCCCACATCGCCACTGAGAATCGAAAGATGGACCGCCGCATCACGCGCCCCCCCACCATTCGGATAACCTCCCAACAAAGCGACTCCCTCTGGAATCTCGAAGCTGTCACCCACCGAAGCCAAGCGATAAACCCCCTCCGCAATCACCACATGATCACCAAACATCGCCCCCGTCAAAGCAGACTGCAAAGTCTCATAAGCATTTCCCCAACTGCTGCCATTATTCGCCCCCAGCGCCGTGTCATCCACATACACCTCGAATGGCGCAAACTCAAACGCTCCCAAATCAATCGATACCCCTCTCAAACGCTGATTCCCGTCCAAATCCACCCCGCTCGTGTTCAAAGTCGACCCTGCCCCGTTCAAAGCAGGCGAGCCGCGCGTTAATCGCAGATTCCCTCCCGTTCCAGGCGCCAAAGTCGGATCAAATTCCGAAATAAACTGCGGGTCATCATCAAGACCAGGCTGATTATCCACAATCGAATTCGAAAACGTATCCGTAGCACCACTCAACAAATTCGTAGAAGCGCCCAGCGACGTCTCGCTCGTACCCGCTCGGTTCCTCCAAATAATCGAATCAACGACACTCACCGTAGCCGAACTTGCCGCCTGATAACCTCCTCCATTCACCGTCCCATGATTGCCTGAAATCGACACATTGAGCAAAGTCACCGCCGAATTATTGAAATTAAGCCCCCCTCCACGCTGCGATTCATTGCCCCAAATCGCACAGTTCGTGAACACACCAATCGTCCCCGAAATCGTCCCCACCGCACCCCCTCTCGCCGTCGCAAAATTCCCACTGAATCGACAGTTTGTGATCTCGGCAACAGAATCATTGAGATGCAGCGCTCCTCCTCTTCCTGCCGCACGGTTTCCTACCAACCAGCAATCCTTCATCACAAAGTTCGTCTCGATCACCAAAACCCCTCCCGCATGGTTGATACTCGCCGTCGTCGCATCTCCACCTGTCACCACCACACCCAGCAAATTCGCGGAACCTTCGCTGACCGCCTGCACCACATGTTCACTATTCGTTCCCACTTGGTCTCCCGCCGCCAAAACTACCCCTAGCCCGTTCACACTGTCATTTTGATCAATGTCCCCGCTCAAAATGGTCGGAAAAGAACTCGGAGCCGAAGCCCCGTTCGTCTTCCCCGGCTCGAATCCGCCGATCACAGTCACCTTATCTCCCAACACAAAACTCTCCGTCGCACTGTTATTCACCGCTGTCCCTCCTTCATCGGGTCGATAAATTCCTTCCGCCACTCGAATCTCATCTCCCGCTTGCGCCACCGCCAAAGCATCCTGCAAAGTCTGAAAAGCTTCCGCCGCGGAGGACCCGTCTCCTCCACTAGGCGCCGAGCTATCAAAATGGATAATCGCACCAATAGCCCATTGCTGGGCTGCCAAAACGAGTGAGATAGCTTTAACCATAACCAATTTCGAGACTTCACCCAAAACTACACACTCGAACCCAGTTCTCCAGCAGAGAAACCGGAAAGTCTCCCCTCACTTCCCGATACAAAACTGACCAAAAATACTCCCCAGAATCTCCTCCGTATCGACCACCCCGCCCACCACACCCACCGCCATCAACGCCTCCCGCAACGGCACCGCCACAAACTCCGGCTCCGTCCCAGCCTCGAGCATCGTCAACGCCTCCTCAACACCTGCCCGCGCCCGTCGCAAACAATCCTGATGCCGCGCATTAATCGCAATCAAGGCCCCACTCGAACTCTCTATCTCCTGCCGCCCCAACGCCTCCGCCAACGCCCCGCGCAACTCCTCCAAACCCGTCCCCGTCCGTGCCGAAACCCTCATCCCCTGCACTCCGTCCCAATCCTCATGCTCCCCCAAATCCACCTTATTCAAAACAAACAAACTCCCCTCTTCAAACCGCTCCCCCCGCGCTTCACTCGCATCCACCAATTCGATCACCACATCCGCCCGCTCCGAACTCTCCCTCGCCCGCTCAATTCCCTCCCGCTCAATCTCCCCCTCCCCCTCCCGCAAACCAGCCGTATCGATCACCCGCACCGGCAAGCCCTCCACATCCAAAACTTCCTCTACGGTATCTCTCGTAGTCCCCGCCTCTGCACTCACAATCGCCCGCTCGAATCCCAACAGCGCATTCAGCAAACTCGACTTCCCCGCATTCGGTTTCCCAATAATCGCCACCCGCGCCCCTTCCCGCAAAATCCGACCCTGCTTCGCCGTATCCAGCAATCCCCCCAACCCCGCCATCACTTCACGAAAACTCCCCGCCAGCGCCTCCCCCGTCTCCGGTGAAATATCCTCATCCGGAAAATCAATATACGCCTCCACATGCGCCACCACCTCGATCAAGCGTGCCCGCATCACCTCCACCTCTTCCCCCAACTTCCCCGCCAGCTGCTCCCGCGCCGCGCGCGCCGCCAACTCCGTCTGCGCCCCAATCAAATCCATCACCGCCTCCGCCTGCGTCAAATCCAGCTTCCCGTTCAAAAACGCCCGCTGGCTAAACTCTCCCCCCTCCGCCAAGCGCGAACCCGCCTCCAAACACCGCTCCAAAACCATCCTCGTCACCACCACCCCTCCATGCCCCACCAACTCCAGCGTATCCTCACCCGTAAAACTCGCCGGCCCAACAAAAGCCGTCGCCACCACCTCATCAATCACCTCCCCCTCCTCATCCACCACTTGGTCCCAACCTGCCCGCCGTGCGCCCATCTTCGAAACCGAAAACCGCCTCAACACCCGCTCCCCCACCTCAAAACATCCCGCTCCCGAAAGCCTCACCACCGACAACGCCCCCGTCCCCGGTGGCGTCGCAATCGCCACAATCACCGCACTCATCCCCATCCCGCCAATTCCCCGTTTCCCCTCCCAAACCCAAAAACTCCCAGCACACCAACCCATCCAAGCGCAAAACCGGCTCCTCCTCATCACTCCACCCCAACACCACCGTCGCATTCCGCGATGGAAACCGGCCCAATGCCTTCCCCCGCCATTTCAGCGGCGCCAAAACCCGCCCCAACTCACTCTCGTCCGCAATCAACACCTTCCCATGATCCGAAACATGCGCCGGATCAGAGAACCGATAAATCGCATACCCCTCCCGTTCCTTCTGCTGCATCCCCACATCCTCCTGCACCGTCACCCGAAACGTCCCCCTCTTCCCCCGTTCCGGATGATCCACAAACTTCCGCAACAACCGATACTTCGTCTGCACAAAAATCTCCCAATCAAGCTTCGGCCCTTCCCCGTCATCAATCAAATACGCCATCACCCGCATTTGTTCCGACAGAAAATTCGTGACCGTCGCCTCCGACATCACCATCGCATCAGGCTTCTCCAAACCCAACACCACTCGCGGCGACACCACCGGTCGAAAAAATTCGCCAATATCGTAATGCTCCGGACGATCATAAACCATCAAAGACATCCCCCGCTCCTCATCCCGCGGAACCAGAGGAATCCTTGTAAAGACTTCAAAGGGCGTATCTGCCTCACTGAAGCCAGACTCCTCATAAAACAAGTGCATCTTCTCGCCTAAAGACTCCCCCCCAATCACAAAACTCACCCGCTCCTCAACACTCGAAGCCGCTAAAAACCCCTGCAGTACCCTCTCCCCTTCATCATCGGACTTCGATAGGTCTTCCTGCGCGTCCTCCGGCTTCACTCTGGCTTCCACGTCCCCTTTCCCCAGGAAAACAATCCCCGTTACCGCTATCAAACCCAGCAGCAACAACACCCCCAGCACAAGAGCGACGCCCTTCAAAACCCCTCCCTCCCGCTTCTCCACCGCAGGCTCCGGCCGTGCCTGGACCTCCACTCGAGGCTCCTCCGTCGCTTCCAAGCGCACCACCACCTCCTCCTGCGGCGGGGCTTCCTCCACCTCCAGAGCCGGAGACGTCACCAAATCTCCACAGCTCGGACAAGGAGCCGTCGTTGGCGGCAAATCATAGGGAATGAAAATCTCCTTCTGACACGACGGACAGACGAAGGAACGTTGCAACTTTCGGGGTGAATCAGCCATCAGCGTCAGACCATCACAAGCAACCTGAACCCGTCCACCCTGTCAAAGCCCCAGCACTTCATCCAACATCTCCAGAAAACGCCGATTCTCCTCCGGCAACCCCACCGAAACCCGCACCCACTCCGGCAACTTGTATCCCCGCATCGCCCGCACAATCACTCCCCGCTTCAGCAACTCCGAGAACACCCGATCCCCATCCCCCACCTTCACCAACACAAAATTCGCATGACTCGGCACATACTCCAGACCCCGCTCCGCAAACGCACCCTGAAACAACTCCAACCCCACTCGGTTATTCTCCACCGTCCTCCGCACATGCTCCTCATCATTGATCGACGCCAACGCTCCCAACTGCGCCATCTCATTTGAGTTAAACGGTTGCCGAGCCCTGTTCAAAAGTCCCGCAATCGATTCCGGCATCAAACCATAACCCACCCTCAATCCCGCCAAACCCTGCGCTTTCGAAAAAGTCCGCATCACCACCACATTTCGCCCCTCCTTCACAAACCTCACCGTATCAGCCGGCTCAGCAACGAACTCATAATAAGCCTCGTCAAACACCGCAATCACATGCTCCGGCAACCCATCAAGAAATCTCTCAATCGCCTCCATCTCTACGAGAGTTCCCGTAGGATTATTCGGATTCGCCACAAACACCAGACGCGTCTCCTCCGTCACCGCCGCCGCCATCCCTTCCAGATCGTGAACAAAACCCGGATCAGGCACCTCCACATACTTAGCGCCAAACAAAGTCGCCATCAACTTGTAAACCACGAACGCATGCTCCGCCGCAATCAGTGACGTCCCCTCATTCAAAAACGAGTGACACAACAACTCGATAATCTCATTCGAGCCGTTCCCCAACACCACATTCTTCATCTCCAACCCATGCCGCTCCGCCAAAGCCGTCCGCAAACGATACCCTCCTCCATCCGGATAAACATGCATCGCCTCACTCGCCCCCTTCATCGCCTCAACCGCCTTCGGCGACGGCCCGAGCGGATTCTCGTTACTCGCCAACTTCACAATCTCCTCCGGCTTCAACCCGAGCTCCCGCGCCGTCTCCTCAATCGGCTTCCCCGGCTCATACGCCACCAAGTCACAAACAAACTGATTCGCAAATCCCTCAATCGCCATCGCGGCCAACTCTCCCCCTCACCTCAAAAAAATCCAACCCTAATCCACCCCAACCCCTCCCCAGCCCCAGCCCAACCGTACCCAACCCCAAAAACCACCCATCCCACTCCAAACAAAAAAACTCCGCGCCTCTGCGTCTCCGCGCGAGACCACCAACAACCAACCAAAACCCAAGCTTCGCGTCTTTGCGTCTTCGCGCGACTCCACTCCACAACCCAAACCCCTCATCATCAAATCAAACAACACACCCCCAAAAAAAACCACCCATCCCGCTCCAAACAAAAAAACTCCGCGCCTCCGCGTCTCCGCGCGAGACCAACAACAACCACCCAAAAACCCAAGCTTCGCGTCTTTGCGTCTTCGCGCGACTCCACTCCACCAACCCAAACCCCTCACCA
>JBCCZX010000147.1:0-7954 GCA_039186735.1 Verrucomicrobiota bacterium
CCACGCAGATTTACGCGGATTGGGCGCAGATTTCCTTTTGCTGTTTTTTGTGCTAGGAAGGGAAGTTTGGTTTTGAGCTTCTGCGAGAGGCCTCGCGCGGAGACGCAAAGACGCAGAGGTTTTTTATGGTCTTTGGTTTGGACTCGCGGTCCGTTTTCTTAAGTGGTGTGGAATCCGATTTCGCGTTTGGCGGGAACGGGCTTGGGTTCGAGGAGCGGGAAGAGCTTTTCGTAGAGGTCACGTAGGGTGGAGTCATGCGTGAGGAGGGTTTGATCGATTTCGGCAATTTTCCGAAGGATGTGTTCCTGCTCGGAGAGCTTGCGGCGCATTTCTATAAAGGCTCGGATGACCCAGAGACTCATGGCAACGGCCTCGTCGGATTTCAGGAGCATGGAAGCCATCAGGCAACCGTGTTCAGTGAAGACTCGGGGGAGCTTTTGGCGGCCTCCGCGACCCGATTTTGAAATCACATTTTGTGATATCAAAGTCATAAAATCCTTACGTTCAATTCGGAACATGAAGTCAGGTGGGAACCTGTCTTCGTTTCGAGTGACGGCTTGGTTGAAAGCCATGGTGGTGGTTCCATAGAGGTGAGCGAGGTCAGAATCGAGGAGGACAGGGAGACCGCGGATTTCGATGATGCGGTCGGCGATGAGGGAAAGCTCGTCTGGCATGCCGCTATTTTCCTCACTTCAAAATACTGGTCAAGCGAACAATTCTTCGAATGGATTCGTCTTTGCCGAGGATTTCGAGGATGGCTCCGAGATCGGGGCCGCCGCCTTTGCCGGTGAGGGCGATGCGAAGAGGAAACATAAGTTGGCCGGGTTTGACTCCGCTGACTTGAGCGGCGGCTGCGATGGTTTCTTTCGCTTCGGACCAGTCTTCGAGGGTTTCGTAGGTGGTGGCGAGAGCGGAGAGGAGCTGGGCGGCGTTTTCGTTTTTGGCGACTTTGGCGAGGGCTTGTTCGTCGATGGGGTAGTCGGGGTCGGTATAAAAGGCGATGGCTTCAGGGACTTCGGTGAGGAGGGAGACTTTTTCTTGGACGGAGGCAGCGAGGTTTTCGAAGTTGTCGGGAGTGGGGGTGACGTACGGCGCGGCGGCAGTTGCGAAGTCGGCGGGGGAGAGTTTGAGGAGGTGTTGTTGGTTGAGCCAGGTGCACTTGGTGGAGTCGTATTTGGCGGGGGAGCGGTTAATGGCTTCGAGGGAAAATTTTTCTACGAGTTCTGCCGTAGAAAAGACTTCGGAATCGTCCTTGGGAGACCAGCCGAGGAGGGCGAGAAAGTTGACGGTGGCTTCGGGGAGGAATCCGCGCTTGGCGTAGTCGGAGACGGCGGCACCTTCGTCGCGTTTGGACATCTTGGAGCCGTCCATGTTGAGGATGAGGGGAATGTGCGCGTATTCCGGCGGCTTGGCACCGAGGGCTTCGAAGAGCTGGAGGTGCTTTGGGGTGTTCATGAGGTGGTCCTCACCACGGATCACGTGGGTCATGCCCATTTCGAGATCGTCGATGACGTTGACGAAGTGGAAGACGAAGGAACGGTCGGAGCGGCGGACAACCATGTCAGGGGTGTTTTCCTCGTTGGTGTAGTCGATAGTGACTTCGCCGCAGACGAGGTCTTGCATGGTGATGGGCTTGCGGTCGAAGCGAAAACGCCAGGCGCCGTCGTCTTCGTAGACCCGATCGGCGGCGAGGAGGGTGTCGAAGTGCTTTTGGTAGATGTCGTTGCGCTCGGACTGGTTGTAGGGGCCGTAGTCGCCTCCTTTGCCACTTTGACCGCTTTGCGGTGGGCCTTCATCCCAATCGAGGCCGAGCCAGCTCATACCGTCGAAGATGGCTTGGCGGGCTTCGTCGGTGTTGCGTTCTTGATCGGTGTCTTCGACGCGGAGGATGAAGGAGCCGCCGTGTTTACGAGCGAAGAGCCAGTTGAAGAGAGCGGTGCGAGCGCCACCGACGTGGAGGTAACCGGTGGGTGAAGGTGCGAAGCGCGTGCGAACGGACATGGCGAACGCTTAAGGATTAATGATGAGGGATGAAAGATGAAATTTGGCCACAAAAGGCACAGAATTCACAGAAGCTTGTTTTGTGGGGGCGGCAGTAAAGGCCGCCTCTCCGAATAGCTAGTTGAGCTTTGTTTCGATGAGGTTGAGGAGGTAGCCGGGAGTGAGGACTTCGGGGGTGATGGTGGGGTCATTTGGGTTATTGGGGGAGTAGAGGACGTTGACGGGGATGGCGGTGCGGTTGAGGTTTTTGAGTTCGGCGTCGATGGCGGGGTTGGAGGAGGTTTTGTCGGCTTTGAGGAGGACGACGCCTTTTTCTTTGAAGGCTGCGAGGACTTCGGCGGGGTAGGCGTTTTTTTTGTTCACTTGGCAGGTGAGGCACCAGCGGGCGGTGAAGTCGATGTAGACTGGGGTGCCCTCGGCGAGGAGTTTTTGCTCTTTCTCTTTGGACCACTTTTGCCAGAGGGCGGAGGAGGATGTGGTGGTTTCGTTTTCGGGGGGCGAGGTGTCTTCGCCGGGTGCGGCAAAGATGATGCCGGTGACGATGAGGAGAAGGGTGAGGGCGCGGGCGATCCACTTGGTTTTGGGTTTGCGGATGGGGGTGGTCCAGCGACCCCAGACCCAGGCGGCGGCCGCGATGAGGGCGAGGCCGATCATGACCCAGAGTCCTTTTTGACCGTAGTCGTGCTCGAAGACTTGGAAGGAGTAAACCCAGAGAAGATAGCCGACGGTGGCGAAGAGAAGGAAAGACATGCCTTGCTTGAAGGATTCCATCCAAGCGCCTGGGCGAGGGAGTTTTTTGACGAGGTCGGGGAAGGCGGAGAGGATGAGGTAGGGTGTGGCGAGGCCGAGGGCCATGATGGTGAAGGCGGTGAAGAACCAGAAGGTGGGGAGAGCAACGGCGGCACCGAGAGCGGCTCCGAGGAAGGGGGCGGAGCAGGGAGTGGCGACGACAACGGCAAGGACGCCGGAGAAAAAGGAGCCGGAAAGGCCTTCCTTGCGGGTGAGGTTGGAGCCCACGCCGGTGGCGGAGGTGCCGATTTCGAAGACGCCGAACATATTCATGGCGAGGAGGAGCATGACGACGATGAGGCCGAGCATGATGTAGGGATTTTCGAGTTGGCCGCCCCAGCTGTTGATGCCGCCGAGAAGCATGATGGTCGAGAGAAGCCAGAAGGTGGCGAGGACGCCGGCGGCGAAGGTGAGGCCGTGCAGGGCGACTTTTTTGCGGTGGTGGCCGGCTTGTTCGACGAAGGACATGATTTTGATGCCGATGACGGGGAAGACGCAGGGCATGAGATTAAGGATGAGGCCGCCGATGAACATGCCGCCGAGGATGGCGAGGAGGTTGGGGGAGGCATTGCTTTCGGATTCACTTTGGGCGGCAGTCAAGGCCGCCTCTCCGGTAATTTTACTAGAAACTTGGTAGGAAGTTTGTCCATCAGTGAGGATACCGGTAATGACGGGTTTGGGTTCAGGGGCATCCATAAAGTCGTTGCCCTGATTTCGGTTGAGAGTGACGGTGAGTGTTTCGTTTTCGAGGGTGGCCTTTTGAGGGGTTTGGACGTCGACTTGGCCGTCTTCGTCGAAGAAATGGATCGTTTCAGGATTCAACCCGCTTGAAGGATCGAGGGTGAGAGTGATGATGTTGTTTGATTCTGAGAGAGTGAGCTTGGTGTCTTCGGGGAGAGAGGCTGGAAGCTGCTTGCGTGCTTCATCGAACAGGCTGGTGAGGTCCAAGTTGAGAACGGGTTCGGCGGCGACGGGGAGGGTGAGGGAGAGGGTGGCGTCTTCGGGGATGCAGCCGGTGGGGTCGCAGATTTGCCAGGTGGCTTGGGCGGAGAGTTGGGCGGTGGAGCCGGGGGAGAGGTTGTCGGGGGGGGTGATGGTGTAGAGGTGGGTGACGGAGGGGAGGTAGACGATGGAATTGATGCCGTTGTTGCCCTTGAGCTTGGGGGTGGGCCAGCCTTCGTAATCGACGGTGAAGCCGTCGGGGAGGGTCCAATTGATCTTGAGGGCTTCGCCGAGGGTGCCGGGGTTTTTGTAGTAGGAATACCAGCCTTCGGGGTGAGTGAATTCGAGGGCGAGAGTGAAGGGTTGGCCGGGGGCGATGAGAGTGTGGTCGGAGAGGAGGCGGGCTTGGGTTTCGGTTTTTTCGACTTTTTTGGCGAAGTCTTGGGCGAAGGGATCGAAGTCTTGAGCGGCAAGGGGAACCCAGAGCGCGGCGAGGAGGGAGAGGATGACCATGTTGTTTTTCAAGTTACCCATGAGAGGGAGAGAACGGTGTTTGATTCCGCAACAATTTCAAGTGTGTGGATTCGGAACACAAAAAAGGCCCCGGAATTCGGGGCCTTGGCGAAGAATTGAGCTGAGCCGAACTGGATTAGTACCCGTAGGCTGCTTGTTGTTTCTTGTCTTGTTCGTTGCCGACGCCGGCGCCGACTGCACCACCGAGGAGGGCACCGAGGGCGGCTCCGCGAGCGCCGTCACCGTCACCGACGTTGTTGCCGATGATAGCGCCGCCGATGGCTCCGGCAGCTGCGCCAGTGGCTGCGCCGCGTTGCATGTTGTTTTGAGGGGCACAGTTGCTGAGGCCGAAGGCGACGAGCAGTGTCGCGAAGGTTCCAAATGTTGCTTTCATTGTTGGTTATTGGTGTTTGTTGATTTTGCGGGTTTTTTCCCGCTTCAAGGTATCAGACCGGGTCGGTTCTCATTTTATTCAGGATTTCCTGAATGAGGGCCGGGCCGCGATAGATGAAGCCGGTATACAACTGAAGGAGGGTGGCTCCGGCGCGGAGTTTCGCAAGTGCATCTTCTGCCTGCATGATGCCGCCGACGCCGATGAGGGGGACTTTGGGGCCGAGTTCGGCGTGAAAAGCGGCGATGACTTCGGTGGAGGGGTCGGTGACGGGGGAGCCGGAGAGGCCCCCTTGTTCGTGGGCGAGGGGGTGGCCGGAGACGGCGTCGCGGGCGATGGTGGTGTTGGTGGCGATGAGGGCGTCGAGGCCGCCGTCGCGGAAGACGCGGGCGAGTTGGCGGATGTGTTCGGGATCGAGGTCGGGGGCGACTTTGAAGGCGATGGGGACGTGGCGGTTGGTTTGGGAGGTGAGGGTGGCGCGTTCTTTTTGGAGGGCTTCTAACAGATGGGCGGTGGGTTCGGCGGCTTGGAGGTCGCGGAGGCCGGGGGTGTTGGGGGAGGAGAGGTTGACGGTGATGTAGTCGGCGACGGGGTAGGCGGCGCGGAAGGCGAGGAGGTAGTCGTGGAGGGCGTTTTCGTTGGGGGTGGTTTTGTTTTTGCCGATGTTGAAGCCGACGGGGCCGGAGAAGGTTTTGCGGAGGCGGACGTTGGCGACGCCTTCTTCGATGCCGGGGTTGTTGAAGCCCATTCGATTGATGAGGGCCTGGTGTTCGGGAAGGCGGAAGAGGCGGGGGGCGGGGTTGCCGAGTTGGGGGCGGGGGGTGATGGTGCCGATTTCGATGAAGGAGAAGCCGAGGCGACCGAAGGCGTCGATGGTGTTGCCTTCTTTATCGAGGCCGGCGGCGAGGCCGACGGGGTGGTCGAATTGGAGGCCCATGCAGGAGATGGGCTCTGTTTTTGGGAGTCTAGGGGAGAAGGGGGCGAGGAGGTGGAGTTTTTCGAGGAGGCGGAGGTTGGTGAGGGAGATGTTGTGGGCGTCCTCGGCGTCGAGTTGGAAGAGGAGGTTTTTGAGGAGCGGGTAGGCGGCGGTGAGCACGGAGAAAGCATCCTTCATTGGGCGGGGGAGGTCCAAGCTGAATGCGTGACGGTGGCTGAAGGGGGACAATTTTTGGAAAAAGTGTTATCGAAAGTTTGATTATTTGGAAATCTTTGATAAAATCGTGTCAGCTACCTTTTCCTGATTATGAGTTCACCCTCCCCCATCAGGTGTCTCATCGCGTGTGCCTTGATCTCTGGCGGACACGGTGCGATTACCGTTACTGACGTCGAGTTTTCGGTGCCAGCGACTGGAAATAATGGGTCTTTGTCGGGGACGTCGGCGAGTTCGGCCTTTGTGGATGATATCTTTTTGACGTCGTTGACGACGACTTCGAATTTGGGGCCGGCGAGAACCTTTACGGTGGCGAATGGGGAGGTGGTGGTGGGGGTAGAGGCGATTGTGAGGTCGGGTGCCCAGCATGTGAATGCGGAGTTTGGGGATCAAGATACGGCTGCGGACGGGAATCCGAATCCGTTTGCGGAGGTGGGGATTGGTTATCCTGATTTGCCGGTTCCGCTTTCGGTTTCGGAGTCGACGGATCCGGCGATTCAGAATGCGGCGATTTCGGAGGCGGTGGCCTCGTATTCGCTGACGCAGGGAGTGGATGGGGAGGGGCCGGCTTATACCTTCGATGTGTTGTTTGAGACGGGGGTGGTGGATAATGATGCGGGTGCGGATGGAGAGGCGGAGTTTGTGTTGTTCGAACGGGGCTACAATTCGCCGTATAATTTGCGGGCGATTATCGGGGGGACGAAGGAGAATCCGATTTATTCGGCGGTGGTGGTTGTTCCCGTGTCGGCGCAGACGGGAACGGGGATTTATATTGATACGAATGAGATCGGGGGCGGGCAGGAGTTGGCGGCATTTGCGGTGGATGCGTCTGATTTTGGGATTGCGGAGGGGCAGGCGATTTATGGATTGAGCATTACTTCGACGGGAGGAGGAGGGGCGGATATCACGGCGCAGTTTATTACGGCGTCGGTGGAGCAGCAGACGAGTTCGCCGTTTGTGCCGGAGCCTTCGACGGGGTTTTTGGGATTGATGGGGGGAGTTATTTTGATTTCGAGGCGGCGGCGGAGGGCTTCTTGAGGAGGGCTTGAGCGGCTTGGAGGGTGTCGATGTCGGCGGGGGTTTTGTCGTGGCGAATGGCTTTGATGCGGGGGAAGCGGAGGGCGAGGCCGGAGTTGTGGCGTTTGGAGGGGTTGATGGAGTCGAAGGCGATTTCGAGGACGATGGTTGGTTCGACGAGGTGGGTGCGGCGTTTTTTTTCGAGGGTGGTGCGCTGGAAGTGGTCGGTGAGGTCTTCGATTTCTTGGTCGGTGAGGCCGGAGTAGGCTTTGCCGAGGGTGAGGAGTTCGCCGGAGCGTTCGTCGCGGACGGCGAAGGTGTAGTCGGAGAGGAGTTCGGCGCGTTTGCCGTGGCCTTGTTGGGCGGCGATGACGACGCAGTCGAGGGTGGGCATGACTCCTTTGAGTTTGAGCCAGGATTTGCCGCGGCGGCCGGGGGAGTAGGTTGAGGAGGGGTCTTTGGCGATGAGGCCTTCGTGGCCGTCTTGGAGGGAGGTTTTGAAGAGGGATTCGATTTCGTTGATGGAGGAGGCGGTGAAGTGGTCGATGAGGTGGAAGGGGTCGGGGAGGGAAAGGGATTCGAGGAGTTGACGGCGCTCGAGATACGGTGAGTTTAGTAAGTCGGTGTTGTTGTGGGAGAGGATGTCGAAGGCGATGAAGCGGACGGGGATGGCTTGGCCGAGAAAGAGGTCGCCTTGGTGGCGTTTGCGGCCGAGGCGTTTCTGGAGGTCGAAGAAGTTGAGTTGGCGTCCTTCGGCGAAGGCGATGAGTTCGCCGTCGAGGATGCAGGGGGTGGTGAGTTTTTGGGAGGCGGCGGCGAGGAGTTCGGGGAATTCGGCGGAGAGGTCGCGTTGGTCGCGGGAGAAGAGGCTGGTGCGGTCGGGGGTGAGGTGGAGTTGGGCGCGGATGCCGTCGTGTTTGGGTTCGAGGTGGATGAGGGGGTGGTTTTGGAGGCGGTTGAAGATGGCGGTGGCGTCGGGTTCGGGGGAGGCGAGCATGGGGGCGAGGGGGGAGTGGGGGCGGAGGGTGGCGGTGTGGAGTTGTTGGGATTTGGCGAGGAGGGCGGTGTGGGGGAGGTCGGCGGTGAGCATGTGGGCGCGGCGGAGGTCGGGGGCGGGGGCTTGGAAGGCTTGGGCGAGGGCGTCTTCCAGG
>JBCCZX010000148.1:0-7953 GCA_039186735.1 Verrucomicrobiota bacterium
CCGGCGGCCACACCACCCTCATCCATGTCCAAGCCCTCCAAAGCTACCAACTCGTCGCTCAAACCCTCGATGACGCCGCCGGCGAAGCCTTCGACAAAGTCGCCAAAATGCTCAACCTCCCCTACCCCGGCGGCCCCGAAATCGAACAACTCGCCCGCCACGGCAACCCCGCCGCCTTCGACTTCCCCCGCTCCCTCCTCTCCGAACCTCACCGCGACTTCTCCTTCTCCGGCCTCAAAACCGCCGTCCTCTACACCCTCCAAAAACTTCCCGACCCCGCCTCCCACCTCCCCGACCTCTGCGCCTCCTTCCAAGCCGCCGTCTTCGACGTCCTCATCGCCAAATCCCTCCGCGCCGCCCACCAAAACAACCGCTCCCTCCTCACCCTCTCCGGCGGCGTCTCCTGCAACCAAACCCTCCGCACAAAATTCCAAGCCGCCTGTCAGAATCAAAACCTGACCTTCCTCGCCGTTCCCCCCAACCTCTCCACCGACAACGCCGCCATGATCGCCTTCACCGCCCACCAAAACCTCCTCGCCGGAACAACCTCCCCCCTCTCCCAGGACATCGACCCCAACCTCTCTCTCACCACCACCCCATAAATCCCGTGCGTTATCCCGCCCTCATCTTCGACTTCGACGGCACCCTCGCCAACACCCTCCACGCCGCCGTCAAAGTCTACAACGACCTCGCCAACACCTACAAACTCCGCAAAGTCACCCACGACGAAATCCCCACCCTCCAAGACTTCGAACTCAAGGAACTCCTCAAGCACCTCGGCGTCTCCAAACTCCGCCTCCCCACCCTCCTCGCCCGCGGCCGCAAAGCCCTCCGCGCCGACATCACCACCTTCGACCTCAACGACGGCATCGCCGAAACCCTCCCCAAACTCCGCGAACACTCCTCCTGCTTCGGCATCCTCACCTCCAACTCCACCGAAAACGTCGAAGCCTTCCTCGAAGCCAAAAACCTCCGCCACCTCTTCACCTTCATCTCCTCCACCTCCAAACTCTCCGGCAAACACAAACACCTCCGCGCCATCGAAAAAACCTTCTCCCTCACCCGCGCCGAAATGCTCTACGTCGGCGACGAAACCCGCGACATCCGCGCCTCCCAAAAAGCCGGCATCGACGTCGCCGCCGCCACCTGGGGCTTCAACTCAACCGCCGCCCTCACCAAACACAACCCCACCTACACCCTCTCCTCTCCCCACGACCTCCTCAAAGTCTGCGGCCTCTAAAAATACCGGTGCCCGGGATCGAACCGGGACTTCCGAAGAAACGCGATTTTGAATCGCGCGCGTCTACCAATTCCGCCACACCGGCTTTTATCGTGCGGGGGCGCGGAGATTACTCACCAGCCCCTCACCCTGACAAGCCCCTTTCTCTCCTACCGCCTCACCCGCGCATTCCCCGCCCAGATACTCCAAACCTGCTCCTCATCCGCCGGCTGGCCGTAATCCGTCAACAAGGTCGCCGCCAGCGCTCCACTCGCCCAACCAAACTGCGCACACTTCTCCCCCTCCCAACCTCGCAAAATCCCATACAGCAAACCACCCACAAATCCATCCCCGCCCCCAATCCGATCCAAAACCCCAATCTCCCGCGGCTCCAACACATGCCACTCATCACCCGCCGATACGATCGCCCCCCACTGATGCAAATTCACACTCACCACCTCCCGCAACGTCGTCGCAAAAACAGACGCATTCGGAAACTCCGCCTTCACCCGACCTATCATCTCCTTGAACCCGTCAATCTTCGCCGCAATCCCCTGTCCCCCCGCCTCCGGACCATCAATCCCCAAACACAACTGAAAGTCCTCCTCATTCCCCACCAACACATCCGAGACACTCGCAATCTCATGAAAGACCGCCCGCAACTCCTCCTCACGACCCTCCCAAAACGTCGCCCGATGATTCAAATCAAACGCAATCCGCGTCCCATGCTTCTTAGCCGCCCGCGCCACCTGCAAGCAAAACTGACTCGTCTCCGGCGACAACGCCGCAATCAACCCCGACAAATGAATAAACTGCACCCCCTCTTCCCCGAACAGCTTCTCCAAATCAAAATACTTCTAATCCAGTAAGCGACCCACCTCCCCCGCCCGATCATTCGCCACCCGCGGCCCCCGCGAACCCACCCCACTCTCCGCCAAATTGATCTGATGCCGATAACCCCACGGCCCTCCCGCATCAAACTCCGGCCCCTCAAACGCCATATGCCGCCCCGCCAAATCATCCTTGATGAAGCGCGACACCGGACTCCCCTTCACAAACGCCGTCAAAATCTTCACCGGCAACCCCAGAAAACTCGAAACCGAACCCACATTCGACTCCGCACTCGTCGCCTGCATCGTGAACGTATCACTACAATGAAACGGCTGCCCATTCACCGGCGTCAAACGCGTCCCCATACTCGTCGGAATCACCAACGACCACTTGCAGTCCTGCTTGAGTTCAATCATCTCGGCTCGTTTCGCAACACCATCCCCGAAAAACAAGAAATTTTCACACCTTCCGCCTACCCCTCCTTAAAATTCAACATCTTCTCCACCCGCTCCCGAATCAGCGGCAAAGCCTCACTCGGATCCACCAAATGCGTGTCCGCAACCTCCCAAAACTCCACCCGCTCCTCCCATCCCGGAAACTTCTCCCGAAACAACCCACGATGCTCCTCCCCTGACAACGCAATCACTTCATCCGCTTTCTCCAACTCCTCCTCCTCCAAGCGCTGCTTCCGCAAGGCCGTATGCCGCAACGAAACCCCCAACCGCTCCAACTCAGCCAACGTATACGGCGAAATATCCTCAATCGGCGTCGCCTCCGGTCGCAAACCCCGCGAAACCGCCTCCCACTCCAAACCCCGCTCCCTCGCATGATGATTGAACAACGCCTCCGCAAACCGACTGCGATAGATGTTTCCCGTACACACAAACAACACCCTGCGTCGCGCCATTACACCACCACCCTAACACCACCGTCCAACAACTCGAGACTCTCTCCGCGTCAAAATCGACACACCTCCTCAGCGACTCACCTCCTGCTGCCTCAACACCTTGAACCCCGCCGAATGCAACACCGTCCCTGCAAAGTCCCCGTCATCCAAATGAAACGCCATCAACGTCATCCCCTGCGGATGCGTCAACAACCCATACCCAAAATCAATATTCACTTCCGCCGCTCGCAAAGTCTCCAGACACTTCGTCAACTCCGCCCCCACTTCCCGAAAACCCACCACCACCACCTCACAAATCGTATGCGGAATCCCCTTCTCGATAAACAACGCCTCCGCCGTCTCCGGATCACTCAACACCAATCGTGCCACCGTCGCATCCTTCGAATCCTGCGCACTGAATCCCAGCAACTCGATCCCATGCTTCTTCAACAAGGTCGTCAACGACACCAAAGCCCCCGCTCGATTCGCCAACAACACCGAAAACTGCCGCACCGCATCTCCCGGCGGCAAGACATCACTCTCCACTGCCATTCACACGAATTTACCAAACTCTCCCAAAAACTCGACCCTCCTCCGTGGCAACCACCTCCCCTCTTCCAGCCTCGACTTTTCTAACAATTTGCCTATCTTCTCACCCTCACCCGCATCGTTCATTTGAACATTTACCAGTCCATGGGCTGCGTGATCGCACTGGCGCTCACGACCTCCCGCTCCGAGGTGATCGGCCTCGACAGCTTCCTTTACCCCGACGGCCCTCTCGGCGGTCTTCAGGGCGGGCACGGCTTTGATTTCGATAACACCACCGAAGACGGCGACCCCATCTCCCACAACGGCTCCCGCTCCCTCTGGCTCCCTCGCCTCGGCTCCCCGACGATCAACTCCGAACAACTCGTCACCGACAACAGCACCATTCTCCGCAAATACAACGGCCCCACCACCGGCTCCAATCCCACCGGCCTCCTCAGCTCCGAAGAACGAACCGGCGTCATCTACAACGAACCCAACCGCCAGGAACAAGTCGTCTACTACCTCGTCCAAGTCACCCCCCAAGCCACCACCACCGCCTTCCACCTCGCAACCTACGACTTCGAAACCCCCAAAATCCTCTTCGGACTCCTCCCCGGCTCTCCCAACCTCGCCATCAACTATCTCGACGGAGGCTCCGCCACTTCCACCATGACCCCCACCGCAAACACCCCCCTCACTCTCCTCACCAAGATCGACTTCAACAACAACCTCCTCGCCCTCTGGGCCAACCCCAATCTCTCTCTCCCCGAAACCGACCCCACCAACTCCCCCGCCGCCACCCTCGCCTACTTCGGCCAAGAATACTCCACCGGCCTCGCCCTCTCCTCCACCGGCCCCGCCACTTGGGACGACCTCCTCGTCGCCACCTCCTGGGACGACCTCTCACTCCCCGACTTCGACAACGACCTTCTCCCCGATTGGTGGGAAATCGCCTATGGCACCAACCCTATCCTCGACGACACCCTCGCCAACTTCGACTCCGACAACCTCAACAACCTCGAAGAATTCCTCGCCGGCTCCCTCCCCCTCCTCTCCGATTCCGACAACGACAACCTCTCTGATTCTGACGAAGTCACTCTCTACCTCACCAACCCCTCCCTCCCAGACTCTGACAACGACGGCCTCACCGATGGCGAAGAAATCCTCACCCACAACTCCAACCCCCTCTCCCTCGACTCCGACTCCGACTCCGATACCTTCCACGACAACCTGGAAGTCCAACTCGGAACCAACCCCAACCTCGCCAGCGACTCCCCGCTCAACTTCCCTCAACTCGCCGCCAATCCCATTTCCGGCATCACCAACGAAAGCCCCGTAACCCTCCTGACCAAAACCGAACTCGAACAATTCATCGGACTCCCCCTCGACGACAATCTCGACCTCGCCCTCTCCCTCGAATTCACTCTTCAATGGTCCACCCTCGCCCCTGACAACGGCCTCTTTGGCTGGGGCGGCCTTCAACTCAATTCCAACAACCAGGACATCCTCACCATCGGCAACCGATGGAACTCCCCAAACTGGAGTTACTACGGCTCTAGTGAACAGAACGACCTCCTCAATCCCGCCTACTCCCCCGAACCCCTCACCACAAACTCCCCCAAAACCATCACCCTCCTCTTCAACTTCCGCTCCGGGGCCGATGACCAACTCGACATCTTCTTCCAAAACCAACGCCACCGCCTCACCGGGAACTTCTCCTTCGACCTCCTCCGCCTCAACGCGAGCTACAACCAAACCCTCAACCTCCTCTCCGCTTCCCTCATCGCCCAGAAACCACTCGCCAACCCTGACTCCTTCACCCTCCGCGCTGGCCAAACCGCCCGCATCTTCCCCCTCGCCAACGACTCTGGAAACCCCAATCCCTCCACTCTCACCATCACCACCCCACCAACCCTCGGCAACGCGACCATCAATCCGGATGGCTCCCTCACCTACTCCCGCACCAACCCCTCGAACACACCCGACCCCTTCACCTACCAAATTTCCCGCGGCTCCCAAACCGCCCTCGGCACCATCACCGCCAACGGCACCCTTGCCAACCGCTTCCCCACCAACTTCCACAAACTCCCTCCCGATCCCCCCTCCACCTCCTTCAGCCTCACCCCCGCCTTCCCCGGAATCTCTTTCGACACCCCCCACTGCTTCAGCGCCATCAACGAAATCGATGCCAACAAACTCTTCATCACGGAAGCCGACGGCCGCGTCTTCCTCATCCCCAACGTCACCACCCCCGAAAAACTCCTCATCCTCGACATCACCGACCGCGTCCTCAACGACGACAACGAACGCGCCATGAAAGGCATCGCCCCTCACCCCGACTTCAATACCAACGGCTTCATTTACGTCACCTACCACCACTGCCCCCAAGGCAGCGACTGTGGCGAATTCCTCGGAGACCCCGGCGACGACAACGACACCGTCCGCCTCTCCCGCTTCACCTGCTCCACCACCTACCCCTTCACCGCCGATCCCAACTCCGAACTCATCCTCATCGAACAAGAAAACGAAGGCTTCATCCACGGCATCGACTCCTGCCGCTTCGCCCGCGACGGCTACCTCTACGTCTCCTTCGGCGATGAAGGCTCACAAGAGGAATCCTTCCAAAATTCCCAACGCATCGACAAAGACATCTGGTCCGCCATCATCCGCATCGACGTCGATAAAAAACCCGGCAACCTCGAACCCAACCCCCACCCCGCCATCCCCCTCGACAATGGCCTCGCCCGCTTCTCCATCCCCGCCGACAACCCTTTCGTCGGCGCCACCTCCTTCAACAACCAGCCCCTCATCCCTTCTCAAATCCGCACCGAATTCTACGTCGTCGGCCTCCGTAACCCCTGGCAATTCTTCCCCCTCGATATCGACGACGACAACCAAACCGACGAAATCTGGTACGGCGACGTCGGTCGCTTCGATCGCGAAGAACTCACCGTCCTCCCCCCCGGCGGCAACGGCGAATGGGGCTGGAAAGAAGGCTCCATCCCCGGTCCCCTCTTCAATCAAACCATCAACGGAGCCGCCCAATCCGACGCCACCCTCACCCCTCCCATCTGGGACTACCCCCACGAAGACACCCCCTTCGGCGGCAACTCCATCACCGCTGGCATCTACTACCGTGGCAGTAATCACGGCAGAATCCGCGACACCTTCATTTTCGCCGACTTCGTCTCCGGAAACATCTGGTCCCTCGACAACTCTACCCCCGGCACCGTCACCGTGGAACGCATCGCTGGCGAATCCGGCATCGTTTGCATCGGCACCAACCCCTCTACCAACGATCTCCTCTTCCTCGACCGCAACGACGGCATCTTCCACCGCCTCGTCTTCAACTCTGATGACTCGGCCATCCCGGCCACCCTCTCCGAAACCAACTTCTTTTCCAACCTCACCACCCTCACTCCCAATCCCGGAGCTATCCCCTACGATATCAACCTCCGCTTCTGGTCCGACCACGCCGATAAACAACGCTGGTTCCTCCTCAACGACCCCCTCGCACAACTCAACTTCTCCGCCAACCACCACTGGACCTTCCCCACCGGCATGATCTGGGTCAAACACTTCGACCTCGAACTCACCCGCGGCGACCCCAGCACCTCTCGCCGCCTCGAAACCCGCTTCCTCATCAAAACTGACGACCACGCCTACGGCCTCTCCTACCAATGGAACAACATCACCAACGGCCTGCCCCAGACCGACGCCACCCTCGTCCCCGCCCAAGGCCTCAACCTCGAACTCCCCATCTCCGAAAACGGCCAACCCCTCACCCAGTCCTGGCGCTACCCCTCCCGCTCCGCCTGCCTCACTTGTCACAACAAACCTGCCGGCACGTCCCTCTCCTTCAACACCCGCCAACTCAACCTCACCGGCTCTCTCCACGGCAATTCCGACAACTTCCTCGACCTCCTCAACCAAGGCGGATTCCTCACCAACTACACCTCCGGTAACTACCCGCGCCTCCTTCGTCCCGACGAAGAAGACTACTCCCTCACCGAACGCGTCCGCTCCTACCTCGCCGTCAACTGCGCCTACTGCCACTTCAACGGTGGCCCCGCCTCCGGCTCATGGGATGGTCGCCACCACCTCTCTCTCCACGACATCCACCTCATCAACCAATTCCCCTTCAACACCTCCCTCGCCCCCGACCACCGCCTCATCGCTCCCGGCGAACCCGCCAAATCCATCATCTACAACCGCGCCGCCGCAGCCAATGGCTACACCCGCATGCCCCCCCTCGCCACCACCGTCATCGACCCCGAAGGCACCCAACTCCTCCTCGACTGGATCTCCAACGAAGCTCCCCCCTTCACCTCCTACGACGAATTCCGCCTCCACTACTTTGGCAACCTCACCTCACCCGCCGGAGACCCCACCGCCAATCCTGACGGCGACAACAACAACAACCTCGCCGAATTCCAAACCCAGTCCAACCCCCTCGACCGCACTTCCAACTGGCAACCCTCTCTGACCC
>JBCCZX010000149.1:0-7828 GCA_039186735.1 Verrucomicrobiota bacterium
CCGCCGGCATCGCCCGCGTGGGGGGTTGTGGTGTTGGTGCTGTTGACGCGTTCTGTGGCTTTGTTGGGGGTGGGCGCGCGGCGGGGGTTGGCGGATGCGGAGGCGTTGGCGGGGGAGGTGTTGTTTGGGACGGCGGGTTGTGCGAGTTGCCATCGGCCGGAGATGACGACGAGTGAGTTTCATCCTTTTGCGGAGTTGCGGGGGCAGACGATTCGTCCGTTTACGGATTTGTTGTTGCACGACATGGGTGGGGGTTTGGCGGATACTTTGGGTTCGGCGAGTGCGGCGCCTTCGGAGTGGCGGACGGCGCCGCTTTGGAACATTGGTTTGACGGCGGGGGTGAACGGGGGGACGGAGGAGTATTTGCATGATGGGCGGGCGCGAAGTCTGGAGGAGGCGATTTTGTGGCATGGGGGTGAGGCGGAGGAGGCGAAGGAGGCCTTTCGAACGATGAATGCGAGTGAGCGGGTTGCGTTGATTGCGTTTTTGAAGTCGTTGTTGGGAGGGGGGGATGGGTTGTGGGGTGTTGGGTTGGTGGGGCGGCTTGGGCTGTGGCTGTGGGATTCACTACAGAGGCGCGGAGGTCGCGGAGGAGGCGCGGAGGTTTGGTTTTTGGGGTTGGTGAGATGGATAGACAGAATAGACAGGAGGGATGGGATTTGGGTTGTGGCGGGGGGCTGTGGGGCGGGCAGGCTGCTCGCGGTTCTAGTTGGGGCTTGGGATTTGGCTTTGGTTCTGGCTTGGGATTTGGCTTGGGATTTGGCTTGGGCTGTGGGGCGGCTTCGTCGAAGCCGATCTACCGCGGGGTTGTGGGGTGATTGTATTTGATTGCGTTTTGGGGGTGGGTGTTGGTTGATGCGGGGGTGTCGCAGGTTGAAGTTGTTGAGCATCCTTTGGTGGCGCGGAGTTTGACTCTGTTGCGTGATGAGGAGACGAGTGTGGCGGAGTTTCGGGCGCATATGCGTTTGGTGGCGAAGTTGATGACGCCGGCGGTAACGGAGGGGGTGCATACGGTAGAGAAAAGCTTGCGGACGCCGTTGGAAGAGACGAAGGGGTCGGTGTTGGAGGCTCCGGTGGTGGTGGCGCCGATTTTGCGGGCAGGTTTGGGAATGGCGGAGGGGGTCGCGGAGATGATTCCGGATGCGGGGATAGCGCACATTGGGTTGTATCGGGATGAGAAGACCTTGGAGCCGAAGGTTTACTACGAGAATTATCCGAGTGGATTGTTTGAGAGTTTGGTGGTGATGGTGGATCCGATGTTGGCGACGGGCGGGAGCGCGATTGCGGCGGCGGATTTATTGAAAACGAATGGGGCATCGGATTTGTGTTTTTTGACTTTGGTGGCTTGTCCGGAGGGGATTGAGGCGTTTCATGGGAAGCATCCTGAGGTTCCGATTTACACGGCGGCGGTGGATCGGGGTTTGAATGAGAAGGGTTATATTTTGCCGGGTTTGGGTGATGCGGGGGACCGGGTGTTTGGGACGATGTGATGAGTGATGCAGAGTTGATGCGGTTGGCGGAGGAGGTAGCGGGACGGGCGTATTGTCCGTATTCGAAGTTTCGGGTGGGTGCGGCGGTGTTGTCTCGTGCGGGGGGGGTGTATGTGGGGTGCAATGTGGAGAATGCATCGTATGGTTTGACGATTTGTGCGGAACGGGGGGCGGTGATGACGGGACGGGCGGCGGAGGGGGAGGGATTTCGGATTGAGCGGGTGGTGTTGTCTTTGCCGGATTTGGTGGGTGAGAAGTTGGAGGCCGAGGGGTGGCCTTGCGGGTCTTGTCGGCAGGTTTTGAGTGAGTTTGCGGACCCTGAGGTGGGGGTTTTGAGTGGGGGAGGCGGAGGGGGTCCGGTGTTCGAGAAGACGATGGGGGAGTTGTTGCCGCATTGCTTTCGTTTTTGAGGGAAACGGGGAGGGTTGGGTTGGAGAGGCTGGGGGGATTCTTGGCTTTGCTTTCGATGAGGAGAACTTAAGTTGTTGCAACACCCGATTTGTGATGAGTGACGAACGGTATGAGATTCGAGGTAAAATTGGCCAGGGCGGCGTGGGCGCGGTTTACCGGGCATTTGACCGGAATTTGAATCGGGAGGTGGCGATTAAGCGGGTTTTGACGGAGGAGGGGTTTGATGCGCAGAACAGTGAGGATGAGGCGGTGAAGTCGTTGTTGAAGGAGGCGACGGCTTTGAGTTCGGTGCAGCATCCGCATATTGTGACGGTTTATGATGCGGGGGTGGATGAGGATGGGCCGTATGTGGTGATGGAGTTGCTTTCGGGGCGGACGATTGACGAGATGGTGGAGCGTGGGACGATGACGTGGCTGGACTTCCGGGAGGTGGCGTATCAGACGCAGGAGGCGTTGATTGCGGCGCAGGAGCTGGACATTGTGCATCGGGACATTAAGCCGACGAATGTGATGGTGACGTGGTTGCCGTCGGGGAAGTTTCAGGTGAAGTTGGTGGATTTCGGGTTGGCGAAGTTTTCGGCGAAGCCTTCGTTGCAGACGATTGATCATGCGGATGCGGTTTTTGGGTCGATTCATTTCATGGCGCCGGAGCAGTTTGAGCGGGTGCCATTGGACAAGCGGACGGACATGTATTCGCTGGGGTGTGTGTATTATTTTTGTCTGACGGGAGGATTTCCATTTGATGGGGAGACGGCGCCGCAGGTGATGGCGTCGCACTTGAACAATACTTATACGCCGTTGAAAGAGTTGCGGCCGGACATTCCGGATTGGGCTTGCCAGTGGGTGGAGTGGCACTTGGAGCGTCAGCCGGATGATCGGCCGAAGGATGCGCGGGAGTCGTTTGAGAGGTTTCGTTCGTTTGATCAGCCGAATGAGCCGGTGGTGAGTCATGTGAAGGCGGTGCCGGCGGCGAGTTTGTTATCGCAGGCGGGGATTCCCAAGACGGGTCCAGTGCCGGAGCATGTGGTGGCGGCGAGTCCGAGTGCGCCGGTGGAGGTGAAGGCGGAGGTGCCGAGAGTGAAGTTGAATACGGGTCCGGTGGTTCCCAGTGCAGAGACTTCTGCGGTGAAGTTGGTAGCTCCTACGGCTCCGGTGGCAGAGGTGGTTGCCGCGCCGGTTGAGCCGGTGGTGGCGGCAGGGCCTGCTGGTTCGACAGGTGTGGGAGGGGGGATTCCCGAACCGCCAACAGAGCGGGCGGTAGCGATTCCGCAGACAGGGATGCGGAGTACGGCAGCGAAGGCGACGATTGCGACTTTGTTGGGTATGGCGGTGATTATTGTGGGGGTGTTGTTTGTGAATCATCTTGGGAAGAGGAAGGAGACCCAGATGATTCAGAGTCTGATTGATCAGGCGGCGGATGCGACGGTGACTTCGATTCCGATGGATGGGGAAGAGGTGGATTTGTTGTTGGGGGTGGTGAGGTCGCCGGGATTTGACAAGGACAAGGATGCGGTGTTTCAGACTTTGACGGTTGGTGAGGCGACGGATGGGACGGATATTGACCGGCGGGTGGCGGAGTTTGCAGCGAGGGAGACTTTACCGGAGGAGGTGCGGGTGAAGTTGTTCCGGGTGCTTGATTATCGGAAGGGCCCGACGGCGATGCCGGTTTTGGTGAGGTTTCTGGAGGAGGCTTCAGAAGAACGGGCTTTGGTAGCGGCGGTGAGTGCGGCGCGGCATCATTTGAACGACATGGATATTGCGGTGATTTTTAATCTGATTTCGTTTTCGGAGTCGGATGAGGTGCGGGGAGCAGCGGAGCGGGCGGTGAGGGGGTATGCGCAGGCGCAGCGAAGCACATCCCAGTTGAGCCGGGATTTGGCGAAAGCGTATGAGGCGGCGAAGAACCCGACGGCGCAGAAAGTGTATTTGAGGTTGTTGGGTGTGACGGGTGGTTCGGTGGCGGAGGAAGCGGTGAAATCGGCGTTGGAATCGGAAGATGAGACGGTGGTGGTTTCGGCTTACACGGCGTTGCAGAATTGGCCGGACGATTCGATGTTCGAGTTGCACTTCGAGAGGATGAAGGGGGAGAGGAAGACTTTTTTGCGGACGCAGGCCTTTGATTCGGTTTTGGGTTATTTGGTGCAGAGCGAGGAGATTCCGCCGAAGAAGGCGGTGGATTTGTGGAAGGATTTAGCGGGTGAGGCGGGGAATGATCGGGAGAAGAAGGAGTTGATTACGGCCTTGGCGCGGCGAGGGCAGAAATGGGCGGTGCCGATTGTGCAGGGTTTTTTGGAGGGGGAGAGTGATGATATTTCATTTTTGGCGGAGCGGGCACTGGAGTCGTTGTCGAAGAAGTAGAAGGAGTTGGAGTGACTGGACTTCTCGGTATTGTGTTTTTGTTAGGGGTTGGCTTTGCGGTTTCGCGAGCGCGGAAGCGGATTCGGTGGCGGACGGTGTTGGGGGCGTTTGCGTTGCAGTTTTTTGCGGGGGCGTTTGTGCTTTCGGTGCCTTGGGGGCAGAGTCTGTTGGCTTGGTTGTCGGACGGGGTGGGGGCGGTGATTGGAGCGGGACAGGCCGGGATTGATTTTTTGTTTGGGAAGGCGGTTGATGTGGAGGGGTTTGGGTTTGTTTTTGCGTTCAAGGTGTTGCCGGTGATCATCTTTTTCAGTTCGTTGGTGGCGGTGTTGTATTACGTGGGGGTGATGAGGTGGGTGATTGCGATTTTGGGTGGGATTTTGAGGAAGGTTCTGGGGACGAGTGCGGCGGAGTCTTTGTCGGCGACAGCGAATATTTTTGTGGGGCAGACGGAGGCGCCGTTGGTGGTGCGGCCGTATATTCCGCGGATGACGCGGTCGGAGTTGTTTGCGGTGATGGTGGGGGGCTTGGCGAGTATCGCGGGTTCGGTGATGGCGGGTTTGGCGGGGATGGGAATCGAGTTGTCGTATTTGTTGGCGGCCTGTTTTATGTCCGCTCCGGGGGGGTTGTTGTTTGCGAAGTTGATCTTGCCGGAGACGGAACAGCCGGTGGCACGGGTGGAGGCTTATGAGGAGGACGAGAAGCCGGCGAATGTGTTTGATGCGGCGGCGCAGGGGGCGGCGAGTGGTTTGCAGTTGGCGTTGAATGTGGGAGCGATGTTGCTGGCGTTTATCGGGTTGATTGCGTTGGTGAATTTGTTGATGGGATGGGTGGGAGGCTGGTTTGGGGCAGAAGGGTGGTCGTTGCAGAATTTGTTAGGGTGGGTGTTGGCTCCGTTGGCTTGGTTGGTGGGGATTCCTTGGGGAGAGGCGGGTGTGGGGGGAAGTTTGATTGGTCAGAAGGTGGTGGCGAATGAGTTTGTCGCGTTCGGGTCGATGATGGGGATGGAAGAGGTGACGGCGCGGACGCGGGGGATCATGACGTTTGCGCTGTGTGGGTTTGCGAATTTTTCTTCGATTGCGATTTTGTTAGGCGGGCTCGGTGGGTTGGCGCCGAGTCGGCGTCCGGAGATTGCGCGGTTTGGCTTGTTGGCAGTTTTGGCGGCAACGATGTCGAATCTGATGAGTGCTTCGATTGCGAGTTTGTTTCTTTGAGTCAGGGTTGGTAAGTGTAGCGGAAGAAAAGTTTTTGTTGGCCGGAGACGTCGACGAGGTGGGAGAGGACGCCGGACTCGTTGCAGGTGACTGAGGCGGAAGTTGAGTTGGTGAATTCGAGGTTGTCGGCCCATTCGAGGGTGTAGGTCATGCCAGTGACGCCGAAGGTGGAGATGTTGGCTTGGGTGAGGTTGTGGGCGATTTCCATTTCGTTTTCGGCGAGGATGATGAGGGAGAGGTTGCCGGCTGGGTCGAAGGGGTCGGACCATTTGGGGTTGGTGTAGACGTCGGAGCCGGTGAGGGTTTCGAGGAAGGCGACAAGGTCGGTGATTTCCTGGGCGGAGAGGTTGAGGTTTTGTCCGTTGCCTCCGCGGCCTCCGGCGAGGCGGCGATCAAGGCCGGCGACGGGGGTGACATCGTCGTAGTGGTTGATGACGTCGGTGAGGGTGGCAAGGGAGCCGTCGTGCATGAAGGGGCCGTGGGGAACTCCTGTGGAAGTGACCATATCGCGGAGGGAGGGGGAGCGGGTAACGGTGGTGTCGGTGCCGCCAGTGAGATTGCCGACGACGCCGTTATTCCCGGAGTTGGGATCGATATCGAAGGTGGGGGGGCGGTGGCAAATGGCGCATCCGGCTCCGGGTCCGGGAGGGGCGAGGAAGAGGTCTTTGCCGTTGTTTTCGGAGGCAGTGAAGTTGGGGAAATCGACGTTGTCGTTGTTTACTTGGCTACGACCTTCATCGTATTTGGAGTCGAAGGATTGGATGGAGCGGATAAATTGGGCGAGGGCGTCTTGGATGCGTGTTTCGGTGATGGTGGGGTCATCGAAGACGGCGGAGAAGAGGACGTGGTATTCGTCGATGGCGGAGAGGCGGGTGACGAGGTCGGAGAAGTCGGGGTCGTCGAGGGTGCCGGAGAAGCCCATTTCGATGTGGTCCTGGATGGGTTGGGTGGTTTGGTCTTCGAGGGTGTTGGCGCGTTCGTCCCAGAAGAAGTTGTCTTCGTCGGCGAAGCGGGAGTTGATGAGGCGCATGGAGTGGCGGCCGGTGATTCCGGAGACGCCGGTGCTTTGGAGGTCGAGGTCGCTGAAGGCGTTTTCCTGTTGGTGGCAAGAGGCGCAGGAGATGGTGGAGTTGCGGGAGAGGCGTTTGTCGTAGAAGAGGACGCGGCCGAGGGTGGCGCCGAGGTCGGTGATGGGGTTGTCGGCGGGGGTGTTGTCACGGCTGGTGGCGGTGATGTAGGAGGGGACGGTTTGGTTGGCGTAGTTTTCGAGCTGGGTGAGGTCGAGGACTCCGTCCTGGGCTACGAGGCTTGTGGTGAGTGCGAAGAGTGGTGCGAAACAGGGTTTCATGATGATCCCATTTCACGAAGGCCGTCTTCAGGTTTGATGTGGGGCAAGGGGGTTTTTTGTGAAGATTGAGTTAAGAGTGAAAGTCTTGGGTGTATTGGCGGTGGGCGCGGATGGTGGCGAGGAGGGTTTTGAGGGAGGTGGGGGGGTGGCCGTTTGAGGTGTGGTGGTGGCCGATTTGGGAGGCGAGGTGGTAGTGGTTTTTGAGGTCGCGGAGGCCTTGAAGGAGGGGGAAGTCGGGTTGGTAGATGTGGGCGGGTTCGCCGGTGACGCCGTTGAGTTCGAGGATGACGAGGCCTTGGCCGCGTTGGAGGTGGTCTTCGGAGGGAACGCGGAGGTCGTAGCGGCCGAAGTGGATACCGGGGGAGTGGGTGGCGAGTTGGTTGAGGGTTTCGGTGAGGGCGGGGGTGATGAGGTGGCGGGCGTCTTCGAAGACGGCACCGAGGCAGTGGGTGCCGAGTTGGGTGAGGGGGATTTGCTCGTTGAGGGAGGGGATGCGGTCGAGTTCGGTGCAAAATTGGTCGAAGAAGTGTTTGGCCATGGCGCGGGCACGGGGGTCGCGGAGGATGAGTTGTTCAAGGGTGTGATGGCCGTCGCCGGTGAGGGATTGGGGGATTTTGCGGGCGAGGGAGGTGATTTTTCCTTCGGGCCAGTCGGGGTGGTGGGACCATTGGAGGCCGAACTCGGGGCCGGGGATGTATTCCTGGACGAGAGCGTGGTGGGGGCCGAGTTGTTCGAGCCAGGCTTGGGCTTGGGGGAGGTCGTTGATGATGGTGACGCCGCGGCCGCGTTCGCCGATGTCGGGTTTGAGGATGAGAGGGAAGGGGTGGCGGGTGGAGAACTGTTGAATGAGGTCGAGGCGGTGGGGGAGGGTGTCGGAGCTACGAAGAAAGTCGTAAGTGGCGGTGCGGATTTTTTCGGGATGAGGAGGGTGGAGGAGGGTGAGGATGTGGTTTTTGGATTCCATGGCGAATCGGGAGAGGGGGATGGCGGGGTTGCAGGAGAGGAAGTCG
>JBCCZX010000150.1:0-7595 GCA_039186735.1 Verrucomicrobiota bacterium
CCGCCCCCAAAAGCCCTCGTTGCCGACCCCGCCAACGACCTCTACACCACCGCCCAACTGGCCTACACCGAAGGCCGCGACACCAAAAACCACAAACGCCGCCAAGACGCCTTCACCTCGGCCAAAAAAGCCTTCCAACGCTTCCTCCAGAATTTTCCTCACGACCAACGCGCTACCGAAGCCCGCTTCTACATCGCCTCCTGCCATGAAAAACTCGGCGAAACCCAACTCGCCCTCAACGCCTACGAATCACTCGCCCAAACAGGTCCCCCCGGCCCGCTCACCGAAGCCGCCCTCTCCAAAGTCGCCAACGACTACTACAACACACGTTCTTTTGAAAAAGCCGAACCCCTCTTCGCTCGCCTCGCCAAAATCACCACAACAAAAGACACTCGCCACCTCGCCAACTACCAGCGCGCCCTCTGCCTCCAACACCTCAAACGCACCGACGACCTCAAAGAAGCACTCCGCACCGTCATTTTCGACCAAGACTCCCCCTTCTCCGAGAAATCCCGCATCGCCATCTCCGCCCTCTACGCCAAAACCGGAGAACCCCAACGCGCCTACGCAAACTACCAAATCCTCACCGAATCCCCCGACCCACAAGTCGCTGCCGACGCCACCCTCCAATGCGCCCTCCTTGCCCGCAAACTCGACGACAAAGCCGCCGCCACCCAATGGTTCGAAGCCATTCTCACCAACCCCCTCCTCAAAAAATGGCAGGGCAAAGCTCAACTCACCCTCATGTCCGAAGCCTACGAGACCAAGGACCACACGCGCATTCTCGAGCTCTTCAACAAAGGCACCTTCCCTCTTCCCCGCCAACAAGAAGCCCAACGACTCGCTATCGCCGCCGAAGCCTTCCGCGCGAAAGGTGACGAAGATCGCGCAAACCAACTCTATCAACAGCTCGCCAAAGTCTCTCCCGACCGCTCCCAAGCCTTCGATGCCAGCTACGCCGTCCTCACTCGCGAATACCGCAACGAACCCAAACGCTTTCTCAACTCCGCCCGCGCCTTCCTCAAAAAGCATCAAAAATCTCACCAAGGCGACCCGCGCCTCGACAACATCCACCTCATGCTCGCCGAGAGACATTACAACCTTCGCCAGTTCGAAGAAGCCGCCCGCCAGTACCGGGCCATCAACTCGGCCAACATCGACCCGGCAAACATTCCTGATGTCCACTACCGTCTCGCATACTCCCTCCTCAAATCGAATCGCCCGGATCAAGCCCGCGAGGCCTTCACCCGCTTCCTCGCCCAACACCCGGAACACAAACAAGTCCCCCGTGCCCTCGCCCACCGCGCCTCCCTTCATCTCTCATCCGGCGCTGCCGAAGCCGCCAAAACCGACTACCAGTCCCTTCTCAAAACCAAGCCCGCATCACAACTCCGCCTCCAAGCCCTCAATGGTCTCTCCGAAATTCACCGCAAACAAGACGACTACCCCGCACTCATCACCATTCACACTCAGCTCCTCCAAGACTTCCCCGAACGCAAACAATCAGACAACGCCACCTCCCACTTCATTCTAGGCTGGGCCCACTTCAAACAAGAACAACTTCCTCAAGCCCTCCCTCACCTCTCCAAAGCCCGTGAACTCAATCCTCAAGGACTCGGAAAAGACGCCACCCTCCACCTCGCCCTCATCCACTTCGCCCAGCAAAACGAAACAGCCCTCCAATCCGAACTCGACCGCCTCATCCAAGACTACCCCGAGACCGGCATCCCGAGACCGGTCTACGCCTGGCTTGGTACCCGGCGAGCCGCCACCGAAAAGTATCAGGAAGCTTGGAAATACCTCACCCGTGCCGTCACCTTTGACCAACCTGACCAAACCAAAACAGCCGTCTGGAAAGCCTACTCAAAAACATCCGAAGCCCTCGCCAAACACCCTCAAACTCTCAAAGCCGTCAACATCCTCCTCCCCCTCGAAAGCAGCCCCTACCTTCGCGCCGTTCTCCTCCAACGCCGCGCAAAAGCCCATCTCGGCCTCGAACACTTCGCCTCCGCCCAAAAAGCCGCCGAAGAGGCCCTCCAACTCAAACCTCAAGGCAACCTCAATGCCGAACTTCGCCTCACCCTCGGCGACATCGCATGGAACCAGAAAAACTGGGACACCGCCCTCTCCCACTACGTCGTGGTCGCCGAACTCATCGGCCAAGGCGATATCCAGCAAATCGCCCTCCGCAAATCCATTGCAGCCTTCGAAGAAAAAGGCGACGCCACCTCCCTCGTCGAGGCCGACCGCTACAAAAAACTCCTCAAGTGACTCAACTCGTCACCCGCATCGGCATCAACACATAAAGGAAGTTGTCCGCCGCTCGAATGACCCCGGGGCTCATCTCATCGATCAAATCAAGATTCACCTCCTCTTCATCAAGACTTCGCAAAGGGGCCATCAAAAACTCGGGATTGAAGGCAATCGCAAACTCCGGCCCCCCATAAGTCACCGCCATCGACTCACTCGCCTCCCCGATATCAGGCGAGTTCGCCGTCACATCCAGATTGTTCGCACTGAAGACCAGTTTCACCGAGTTCGACTTCTCCGAGGACAGCAAGGAGACCCGTCGAACCGTCTCCAGAAACGACTCTCGACTCAACGTCAACCGCTCCCGCATCTCTCCCGGAATCACCTGCCGGTAATTCGGGTAATTCCCCTCAATCAACTTACTAACCACAACACTCTCACCCACTTCGAACGAAATCTGATTCCCCTTCAACTTCCCGACCACTTCACCCTCAGTTCCCGACAAACGCGCCAACTCCTGAATCGCCTTCGTTGGAACAATAATTTCAGTCTCATGCGTTGCCGGAAACTCGAGATCATTCTCGACCATCGCCAAACGACGACCATCAGTCGCCACCAAAGTCATCTTCCCTTCCGCGAACGAGATGAAAATCCCGTTCAACACATAACGCGTCTCATCCGAGGAAATCGCATAAGAAGTCTTCTTCAACCCTTCTTTCAACATCGCTTGCGGAATACGATACTCCTTGCCATCCGAAAAATCAGGCAGCGGCGGAAAGTCGCCATGGTCCAAACCGATAATCTTAAACAACGACGGCCCAGAAGTAATCTTCGCCACATTCTTCGCGTCCACCGAAACCTCGACCTCCGCTGCCGGCAATTCCCGGATAATACTCACCAAACGCTTCGCCGGCAAAGTCGTCGAACCCTCTTTCGAAATCTCTGCCGCCACCGAACCACTCACCCCCACATCCAAATCCGTCGTCGTCAACCTCAACTGCCCATCCTTTGCCTCAATCAGAACATTCGATAAAATCGGTAAGGTGGTGCGCGTGCTCACCACATGCTGAACCTGCTGCAATCCGTCCAGAAAGGCTTCTTTGGCGATACGAAACTTCATAAAGAGTAAACCCGAAGGCCCCTTAACGTTTCGTGCAACCGAATCTCTTGGCAAGCCCTCATTGGGTTATGACCAAGTGCCTTTCGGTCATCGATTCAGCCGGGATTCCAAGTGATCCAAGGTCTGACGCACTTCCTCTTCCATCTCCTGCAAATTCTCCACCTTTTTGCACGCATGAATGATAGTTCCATGATCCCGCCCTCCAAAAGCGTCTCCAATCTCCTTCAACGAGTTTTTCGTCATTTTCCGGCTGAGATACATCGCGACCTGCCGGGCATGGGCGATATTCTGCGGTCGCCGCCGGCCCGTGATATCCGAAACCTGCAAATCATAAAAATCCGAGACCGTCTTCTGAATCGCATCAATCGTGACCTTCCGGCTCGCCTCTTCCCGCAAAATATCACGCAGAAGATTCTCCACCCGCGAAACCGTGATCGCTCCCCGGTCCAGCTGATGGAAGCTCACCACCCTCACAAGCGCTCCCTCCAACCGACGAATATTGCTCTTAATCCGGTCCGCAATGAACTGCAAAATCTCCCTTGGCAGCTCAACTTCCCACTCTTCCATTTTCTTCTGTAAGATCGCCATCCTCATTTCAAACGAGGCCGGCTGCATCGCTACCGTCAATCCACTTTCAAACCGCGAAACCAATCGCGGCTCTAAAGTCTGAATCTCGCAAGCAGGTCGATCACTCGTCAGAATGACCTGAGCCTGAGAATCGAGGAGCGTATTGTAGGTATGAAAGAACTCATCTCCTGACTTCTCCTTCCCACTCAGAAACTGCACATCATCAACAATCAGCACTTCAGCCTTCCGGTATCGCGCTCGAAAACGTTCCAAACCTCCTCGCTGCACCGCTCCAATGAACTCATTCGTGAATCGCTCACAAGTCAGATAGAGAACACGCGCGCTCGGCCTCCGCTCAAGAATCGCATGTCCCAACGCCTGCGTCAGATGCGTCTTGCCCATCCCCGCATCACCATGAATAAACAGCGGACTGTAACCAGCCCCCTTACCCTCCGCGATCGCCTTGCAAGCCGCATGCGCAAATTCATTGCTCCCCCCAACCACAAACCGCTCGAAGGTATGCTCCGGATTCAAGCATGCCGACTTCACCTTCCGCACCCGAATTGATTCATTAGCAAACAACTCACGCTGAGACGCTTGCGCACCCTCTTCTTGTTCCTTCACCACCTCAGGCTCCGCGACCTGCAAACAAACCGCTTCCTGAATCTTCAACTTAGCCGCTCGCTCATATCCGACCACTTCCCCCAAAGCCTCCGTCAACTGCGGCAAAAAATTCGTCTCAATCCAAAGACAATGCATCGCCCCTTCCACATGCAAGAGAACCTGATCGTCATCCCCAATTTCTAGCTCCGCATTGCGGAACCAACGCTGCATCGCATCCGCTCCCACCAATCGCCCGAGCACTAGGCTCACCTCCTGCCACTCACTCCCTCGCGGCCTCTCCGGCTCAAGCCTGGTCCCTCGCTCATCTCCTTCAACTGCTGCTTCAAAAAATGTGTATTGGTCTTCGCTTTCATTCGGCTCATTCAATTGATTCAGTTGGCGCATTTTTTCAGGTGACGATTCTGGAGTTGCACAATCTTATCGGATTCGATCCTAGGTAGCCTGTGCGTGTCGACTCCCCTGTTCGAGCAAGATTGCGGATGGTTTTTTGAAAGCCATCTCCCGTTTTTTCAAAACTGTTAGAGAAGCGATCTCTGACAGCGTGTTCCGCTTTCGAAACGGGAAGGGTTCCACATCCCTTTTCTAATCGGACTTGACCTCGCAATTACTTCGGAATGGCGAAACGCCCTGTCACAGAGTTGTCACATTTTGAAAAGAAGTTCGTTTTCTAAAAATCTTCCTTCGGAAAACCACTCATTCAATCCAGTCAAACTCGTCTCAAGACCACACTTCCTAACCAACCACAAAATAAAGTGAGCCCCGCATTGATCGGAAAGAACCACTCCGAGGCCCACCTTGGTCGACTCGCCACAATAGCCTCTCCGGCCTCCTTCCAGCCCGCCGTCTCCAGCACCGTCGGCAACTCCGGTCGGAACCAAGCCACGAACAACACCGACAAAACCGACCCCACCACCAAACCAACCGTCATCCGCTTCCCTTCAAAGAAAATCGCCGCCAGCAAAATCCCCAACAAGGGCCCGAACGTGTAAGCCACCATCCCGAAAGCCAACGCAATCAAATCCGTATCCCGGTTCGTCTCCCGGATTTGCCATAACAACAACGTCACCCCAGTCAAAATCACCCCCCACACACACACCGCAATCCGCGACTGCATCACCCGCTCCTTCCCCTTGCTCTCATCCTCCAAACTCTTCCGCCCATAGAAAATCGACAAACTCGTCTGCGACAACGCCGCCAACACCGAATCCAAACTCGAGATCGCCGCCGCAAACGCTCCCGCCAAGATCAACCCGGAGAGCCCCACCGGCACCACCGTCACAATCCACGACGGAAACACGTTGTTCGAATCCGCCGCGAACGCCGCCCCCAACTCCTCGCTCGGCGGATTCACCAAATACCACGCAAACAACCCCGAACCCACCGCCAGCATCAACACCGTGATCAAAATCGAAACACTGCTCCAACACATCGCTTTCCGCGCATCCTTCGCACTCCCACAACAAAACATTCGCTGCGTATTCAGCTGATCCACCCCGAACGCCGCAAAATTCTGAAAGGGCATCGCAATCAAACCCACCCACAACGTGAACTTCAAACTAGGATCCTCAAACGGCGTCGTCCAATTCAACCACCTCATCTTGTCCACCGTCTTTCCACCCACCTCAACTCCCTGATTCAGAGACACAATCTGCTCCCAACCCATCGAACCCACCAACCAGAAGAACGCCAACAATCCTCCAAACAAGAACAAGCAAAACTGAATCACATCCGTCCAAATCACCGTTTGCATCCCCCCCAAAAACGTCCAGAGCACCGCGAACGCCCCAATCACCACAATACAAACCGTCGCATCCAGTCCCGTCACCGCCTTCAAAATGACCGCCGTCACCACCACCCGCACACTCGCCCCCAACACCGCTCCCAACGAAAACAAACCCGTCACCAAACGCCGCACTCCCTCCCCCAATCGATTCCCCATAAAATCATACGGCGAGTAAATCTCCTTCTCGAAATACAACGGCACCAACCAATAACCCACCGCAAACCGGGCAATGATAGAGCCAATCCCCCACTGCAAATACGTCCAATCCCCCTGCGCCGCATAAACCCCTCCCGGCACGCCGATGAACGTCAACGCACTGATCTCCGTCGCAATCATCGACCCCGTCACCGCCCACCATGGCAACCTCTTCCCACCCAAAAAGAAGTCCTTGATATTCGCCTGCTTCCCCGAAAGCCGCTCCCCCAAAATCGTCGTGAAAACCATGTAAACAAACACCACCCCCCAATCCAAATACGTGAACGCCTCATGCACCTCCTTCATAGCTCGTGACCTAATCAATCCGACGCCCTCCCCGTCGATTCATTCATGCGCCATCCTCGAAAGTGAGTCACCCACCCCGCAAACCACTTGGCGAACTCCCCCATCCGCACTTAGTCTCGTGAAACCTGTGCCAATTTGAACCCGCCCGCCGCCCAACCACACATCCTCGGCGTCATCCCAGCTCGCTGGGCCTCCTCCCGCTTCCCCGGTAAACCCCTCCACCCCCTTCTCGGCAAACCCCTCCTCCAACACGTCTTCGAACGCGTCCAACTCTGCCAAAACCTCTCCTCCACCGTCATCGCCACCGATGACCAACGCATTGCCGACATTGCCCAGTCATTCGGCGCCCCCGTCTCCCTCACCTCTCCCCACCACCCCACTGGCACCGACCGCATTGCCGAAACCGCCAACTTCTTTCCCCAAGCCACCCACATCATCAACATCCAAGGCGACGAACCCCTCATCGAGCCCGCCCGCATCGACCAGCTCGCCCGCGACCTCACCGCCGACCCCACCCTCGAAATGGTCACCGCCGCCGCCCCCCTCACTGACTCGTCCCAACTCCCCGACCCCAACATCGTCAAAGTCGTCCTCAACGAAGCCCACGAAGCCCTCTACTTCTCCCGCTCTCCCATCCCCCACTTCCGCTCCGGAGACCAACCCACCCCCCACCCCCCCAACGGCCTCTACGGCAACCGCGCCGACATCCGCCAACCAATCAACAACAGGCCACCCCCGCCCCACGCAGTC
>JBCCZX010000151.1:0-7372 GCA_039186735.1 Verrucomicrobiota bacterium
CTCACTCACCTTCACTTACCCCACCACCCACCCCGAAGCCCAATCCTGGCTCAAAACATTCCTCTCCGAACGCTTCGAGCTCTTTGGCCCCTACGAAGACGCCATCTCTTCCCAACACTCCGTCATGCATCACTCCCTACTAACCCCCATGCTCAACATCGGCCTGCTCACTCCCCAGCAAATCATCTCCGAAACCCTCAAATTCGCCTCCAAAAACAACACCCCCCTCAACTCCCTCGAAGGCTTCATCAGACAAATCATCGGATGGCGCGAATTCATGGCCGCCATGTACGACCGCCACCACGTCGAAATGCGGACCAAAAATTTCTGGAACTTCACCCGCCGCATGCCCGAAGCCTTCTACAACGCAACAACCGGCATTCCACCCGTCGACGATTCCATCCAGCATGCCAGAAACACCGGCTACGCACATCACATCGAACGACTCATGATCCTCGGCAATTTCATGCTCCTCTGCCGCATCCATCCTGACGACGTCTACCGTTGGTTCATGGAGCTCTTCATCGACGCCTACGACTGGGTGATGGTCCCAAACGTCTACGGCATGTCGCAATTCGCCGATGGCGGCATCTTCACCACCAAACCCTACCTCTCTGGCTCCAACTACATCCTCAAAATGTCTGACTACAAAAAAGGGGAATGGTGCCCCATCTGGGACGGTCTCTACTGGACCTTCATCGAAGACCACCTCGACGTCTTCAGCAAAAACCACCGCCTCGCCATGATGGCTCGAACATGCCAGCGCATGACCCCTGAAAAACGCGCCCTCCACCGGGAAAATGCCGAACAATTCCTTCAAAGTTTGTCTTAGCTTTCCCAGAATCTTGTTTCTCAGAAATAACTCTGATACAACATCGACAATGCGTCTAATTCACGTCTCCGCTTCCTTCTTGGTGCTGGTAGCATCGTCCTCGGCATTCACCCTGACCGACACCTTCGAAGACGGACTAGACCCCGTCATCTGGGCGCCCGGCTTTGACGACGAAGGCAGTGGAGTCATTACTGCCACCAACGACGAAGTCCAGTTCACAGCTGAACCAGCAGCATCACTCATCGGAACCAACAACTTCGCTTCCTACCGCACCAACCTCGACGTCCTCGCAAACTCTCAAGACTGGACCGCCACCATCACCGCGAACCTTGCCAGCCTCGTTGCCTTTGGCACCTTCGACCCCATGGAAGCCGCCATTGCCGGCCTGGGCGTCCGCAGCTCGATCGATTCCGACGATTACGTCGACCTACTCTTCGTCGCTGGAGACCCTTTCGGCTCCGGCCCGATGAAAGTCTTCCGCGGCTCCTCCGTCATTGATGGCGTCGATGCCTCCGAAGACTTTTCCACCCTCAGCTTCGGCGACATCGGATCGTCAGACCTCATCTTAAACTACAATCACTCCACCGAAGAAATCACAGCAAGCATCTCAATTCCCGGCGTTGGCTCCGAGAACATTGGCACCTACGATGTTTCCACCTGGGACTACGATGTGAACCGCGAAATCGAAATCTACATCGAAGGCTCACTCATCAAAATCAACTCCACAATCTCTTCCGGCACCATCGCCGCTGCTCCCGGCGACATCACTTTCGACAACCTCGTCTTAACCGGTGCCGTTATCCCGGAACCATCCCACTTCGTCCTTCTCCTCACCGGACTCGTCCCCCTCTTCCGCCGCCGTCGGTAAAAACGTCAATTGGCATCCCCCGTCACCTCGCCCTCAATCTCTCCTGGGACTGAGGAACCACCTCCAACCTTCACCCAACAGCGACTCCTCCACCGCTATCTCTGACCACGTCATCCGTCGGAACCATCATCTTCCATTTCTAACCCTCGAAACCTTCGTCGACGAGAAGCTCCTCCCCATCTGCGGCAGTCGTGGCCAACTCGTCGCAGCGCTCATTCTCCGCATGTCCCGCATGGCCCTTCACCCACTCCCACCTAATTTCATGCTTCCGACCAATCTCATCAATCTGCTTCCACAAATCAACATTCGCTAAAGCCTCTTTCTTTCCCCGCGTCCACCCCTTCTTCTTCCAACCCTCCAACCAGCCGAGTTTGTGGGCATCTACCAAATACTTCGAATCAGAGTAAACCGTCACCTTGCACCGTTCATTCAGCGCCTCTAATCCCGCCAGGGCCGCCTTCAGCTCCATCCGATTGTTCGTCGTCGCAAGAAAACCCTGACTCAACTCCTTCCGAAAATCTCCACACACCAGAATCACCCCATAACCCCCGCGCCCTGGATTACCGCGACACGCACCATCCGTATAAATGAAAACCTCTCTCATTCTTTGATCATCCTCTCCCCCCCATTCTTCCAACTCGGCAATTCTTCTGGATTCCTCCTCAGACCCAAGCGCTTCCTCCAGACATCGACCGTAAAAGGCGCTCGACCCAAAGTCTGCAACCTTCCCGAAAGTTCTCGCAAGCGCTCTAACTCCGCCTGAACATCCACCGCTGGAGACTGAGAACCCAATCGAGGTGACTCCGTTGCTAACAACTTCGCATCACCCACATACAGCTTCGCGAGATCTCGGTAAACCTGAACAGACTCCAACTGCGGCGTCACGCCAATCTGCGCCACCTCCTCAAACATCTCGCCCTCTTCCAAGTCACCTTGTTCCCAATTCTTCAGCGCCCTCGCAAACGCAAACAAGAGATGCTCAGACCCTTCAATCCCCCCCTCCCTTCTTTGAAAGAACGGAAAACGCTGCCACTTCCGGGCGATCTCCGACATTTCATCACGCAAAACACTCTCCACCTCCGCCTCTTCAAGATGCTCCTCCAACCTTCCAAAATGAGCTCTCGCATCCCCGCCACGCCCATCCAATGCCGCAGCCAAACCGGCCTCAAAACAAGCCCAACTCGCCGTCGGCTCAGGAACCCCCTCACCTCTCCACAACTGACTAAACAAAAGCTCCGCTTTCGAAAATCGTCTCGCCACCAACGCATCGCGAGCTTCCTGATAGCTCCTTCCCACGAGAAGTGCCGCATCTTCTACCGAAGAATCTCCCTCAAGCGACACCCCCGCCGGCTCCACCAACTCAACCTCAGTTGATGGACGACTCAAAAACAACCACAGCCCGCCACCAACAACCGCAATCCCAACAACCCCGGCAATCACGCAACGACTCTTCTTCACCTTTCTGGCCTCACCAGCTCTGGATTCGACTGAATCACCTTCACGAAAATACTGCCCCACCTTCGCCGCACGCAGCGCGCTCAGTAAATCCTCATAATCGCGGTAACGATTCCCCGGTTCGTAAGCCATCGCTCGCGAAATCACAGCCGCCGTCGGGCCACTCACATCGGCTGCCGCATCAAGCAAAGACCGACTTTCCCTCTTCGCTTCCAACAACACCCGCGTACTCGTCGACTTCGTTTCAATGGGCGGTTTACCCGACAAGATATGATAAAAACTCGCCCCGAATGCATACATGTCGCTCCGGAAATCTTCCACCTGACCTTCCAGTCCCTCCGGCGAAGCATAAAAAGGAGTCGCAAAAATTTCCTCCGCCTGCGCCATTCCTCCCTGCGTCACCAGTGACAACCCGAAATCCACCAACTTGGTATTGCCACTCTGCTCCACCAAAATGTTTCCAGGCTTGATGTCCCGATGAATCAAGCCAGACAAATGCGCAGCCTGCAGCCCTTCCACCACCTGAATCGCAATCCGCAATGCCTCGGTCTCTTCCAAGGGTTCACCCTTTTCCAAACGGGCCTCCAGACTTTCTCCACTCAACAACTCCATCGCAATGTAGAATCGCCCGTAAGCCCTCCCCACCGAATAAACCCTCACCACATTGGGATGACTCACCAAAGCCGTTAGTTCAGCCTCCTTCTCGAACTGCGCCGTCCGTGTCGCATCATCACAATAATCATCATTCAACACCTTGAGCGCGACCTCCCGATCAAGCGTTTGATCGCGCGCAACAAAGACCACACTCATTCCCCCATAAGCTAAACGCCGCTCAAGCTGGTAATTCCCGAAGTGACACTTCACCCGGACCTCCGCACTGCAATCAGGGCACACCACCCGATTGAACGGAGCTGCAGCCGACACATCCATGATGCTCTCGCATACTGTGCATTGTGCTAACTCCTGCGTCACTCCTCACAAAATGCCCAAAACTCGCCTCCGCGAAAAGAACGAATCAATTCTCCCGCCACAACTCACAACTGTGCGCAGAAAAACCGGCCCCGAACGACGTCAACCAAAGCCGCTCATCTTCTCCTCCTGAACGAACCCGCTCCTCAAGCCCCATCACCACACTCGGACTACTGCAATTTCCGTATTTCCGCATCACTTCCCGCGTCTCACCCAGCGAAACCTTGAGTTCCTTCTCCACACTTTCAATCACATCTCTCCCCCCGGAATGCGAAATCACCCGACAAGGCTCTGCCAATCGACTCTCCCACAACCGACCCACCGCCTGCCCCGCCAGCTCCGGCACCCGCCGGTCCAACTGATTCTTCAAATATCCTCCCTCGTTCACAAACCGGATTCGCTCGCGATTTTCCGGCTGATGCACCGTCCGAAACCCCCCAATCCGCATCTCCCCCTTCCCGTTCGTTCCCTTCCACACCGACGCAGCTGCCGCATCTCCAAACAAACACGCACTAATCAACACCCCAGGCTCATTGTTCAGATAAAAAGCCAACGAACACAGCTCCACCGCAACCGTAACCACCGTCGCTCCCGGATTGGCCGCAAGAAAACCATCCGCCACTCGCCACATCGGAATCGCAGCTCCACACCCGAAACCCATCGCATCCTGCAAAAAGGCATCACTTCTCAGCTCCAATTCCTCCGCCACATAACTCGACAACCCCGGACACAAATAACCCGTGCAAGTACACACGAATAAAGCATCCACCTCGGCCACCCTAACCCCTGCCTGTTCCAATGCTCGCAAGACCCCCTCCGTCGCCAGCGCTGGAGCCTCAGCCTCGTACTTCCGGTTCAACCCTTCCGCATCCAATCGAAACAGCTCTCCCGGCTCATTCATCACAATCCGCCTCTCCTCAATCCCGTTGTCTCCCGTCAACAACTTCTCCAGCAAACCCTGTGATCGCCCCGTCAATTCATGAAACCGCTCCTCTCTCTGAAAGCACTCCCAAATTTCGGATTGTCTGAAGGCATTCCGAGGCGTCGCAACCCCCAAACCGTGCAAATACATCATGTCAGAATTCGATTAAGCAAATTGAATGGCACCAACCCTGGCTTCGCCACGGACGAGATCCAATGCTGCCCCACCGGATGAACCAGCATGCGATGCAGGGGTTCCGCAACCTTTAAGCGTCGCGCAAACCTCTTTTCTAAGTTCTCTCCGGCCTGCCGCTCGGTCACCAGCCAATCAAAATCCCCTCGAGAGTATCCGGCCAACACCTCGACCACACACTCCGCAGCCTCAAACGCCATCGACATTCCATTTCCCGTAAAGGGAGGAATCATCCGCTCTGCATCGCCCAGCGCAACACCTCCACTCCGCTCCACAACACCAAAGGCCACCCCACTCACTCCACAAACCGACTTCTCAACCGCGTCCCCACTCCCCAGCCTCTCGGCCAACTGCAACAAACCCGACGCCCGCAAATACGAGAGCAACCGCGCACTTCCGCGCCCCGAAGTCTCCCCATTCTGCACAAACAATCCACACACATTCACCCGACCTCCTTCCACCGGCGTTACCCCCACATAACCCTCATCCCCCAAATGCATTTCCAATCCGCCTTCGCACGAAACCCCCTAAAAATGCGCCTTCAAACCCAACAAACGACTCGTCTTCTGATAAACCCGCCCGCGCGCATCAACCCGCCCCTCCCCTCGAAAATCCTTCACCCGCTGGCCCTCGCAAAGCTCCCCTCCCAAATCCACAAACCGCTCCGCCAAACGCTGATCCAACGCCCAGCGCGACAAACCCAAGGCCGCCTTGCTCAAGCGCCCCCTCGTCAAAAAATCACCTCCCCGCCACCAAGTCATCTCCCGGTGCCGGCAAGCATCAGCAAACAAATCCACCACCCCCAAACTCCTCAGCGTCTCCTCGGAAACCCCATTCAAAAATTCCCCACAAAGCCGATGCCGTGGATACCGCCCCGCCTCGAACAAGCGCACCGGCACTCCCCGCTCCCGCAAGGCCACCCCCAGCGAAAGCCCCGCAATCCCACCTCCCGCTATTTCAATCAGTTGCCTCACCCTTCATTCTAATCCAACTCTCTCATTTGTCCTCCCGAATTGCCACACTCCACAACCCACCTCGCAACGTCGCCCATTCCTCCCATCTCCACCCCTCCTCCAAACCCAGCAACCCCCTCAGCTCTCCCCTCCGAAAACCGGCACGAATACTCACCATCATATCATGCCGCGTCACCTCATTCACCAACGGCCAAAGCAAAGCCCCCTCCACCAACGCCAACACCTCGCGCAACGGCTCCGCGAAAACCAACTTCCGCTTCTCAGCCAACAAACGCCCCAGTCGCGCCAATGCTCCATCATCAAAATGATGCAAAATCAAACCTCCAACCACAACCTCACCCTCAACCCCCGCCAAAGTTTCAAACAAGTCCCCGGCAACCCACGATACCCCTGAACCAAGCCCCTCCGGCCTCTCCTGCAAATCCAGCCCCGTCACCTGCAGCCCCAGCCCAGCGAGACGACAAGCCAAGCGCCCATCTCCCGCACCCAGTTCCACCACTCCCCCCCCGCCAACCACCTGCTTCCCAATCCAGCGCTCATTCCCCATCAACCAATTGATCAGCCGCAAATCCCGCCGACTCCGCTTCGCCCGCTCATCATCTGCTGACAACCCATCAAGAATCTCCGGCACCACCACCCGCTCCATCCGCCTAATCTCAAACCAAACCCCCGAAAGACAATCATCCACTTTGCCTTCCCTTCCAAACACCCCACCTTTCTTCCAAAAACCTCCTCTCAACCCGACCACCACCCCTCATCATGCCTCTCCGCCATCTCTGCATCCTCGTTCTCGCCCTCTGCCTAAGCTCGTGCATCGAAATCAAAGAAGAAGTCTGGCTCAACCCCGACGCCTCAGGCCGCGCTCAACTCGAAATCTCCGCTCCCACCCTCCTCTTCAATCGCCAACAACCTCTCCACCAACTCATCGAAAAAGCCCAAAAGGCCGACAAACAATCCACCAACATCGCACTCGGTCCCATCACCCAAACCCAAACCGGCAACACCACCACCCTCCAACTCACCGCCACCTTCAAAGACGCCCGCAAGCTCCACCAATTCCTTCGCTCCTTCCGGGACCCCCCCCCCCCCCCCCAAACCCCCCCCCCCGAAAAAACCCGGCGCAAAAAAAGAAAAAAAATAGGACAGCCCCCCAAAAACAA
>JBCCZX010000152.1:0-7359 GCA_039186735.1 Verrucomicrobiota bacterium
ACTTTGGTGTGTGGGTTGGGTGGGTGACCCCCCCGCGGCTATGCCCGCCGCACCCCGCGAGGCGGGGGTTGTGGGGGGAGGGTTAGTTGGAGAAGGTTTCGGAGAGGAAGGTTTTGAGGGAGGCCCAGGATTTTTCGTCGGCTTCCTGGTGGTAGGCGATGTTGATGCCGTGTTCTTTGCCGAGGGCGGTGGCGCCGGGGTTGGTGAAGCCGTGGACGGCGCCGGGGTAGGATTCGAAGGTGAGTTTGGCGTTGCGGGCTTTTGCGGCTTCCTTGAAGGAGGAGATGACGTCGGCAGGGATGAAGGAGTCGTCTTCGCCGTGGCAGACGAGGAGGGCGGCTTTGAGGGGGGTGACGTCCTTGGGGAAGTCGATGTTGAGGGCGCCGTGGAAGGAGGCGGCACCGAGGAGGTTATCGAGGTTGAGGGCGGCCATTTGGAGGGAGATCATGCCGCCCATGCAGTAGCCGAGGGTGGCGATTTTGGAGGGGTCGACTTCGGGGCGGTCTTGGAGGGTTTTCATGCCGGCGAGGAAGCGTTCTTTCATGACGGGGAGTTTGGAGGTGGCTTCGGAGGCGAAGGAGCCGGCGTCTTTGGGGTGAGTGGTGGTTTTGCCTTCGCCATACATGTCGATGGCGAGGGCGGCGTAGCCGAGGGCGGCGAGTTGATCGGCGCGGGAGCGGGCGTAGTCGTTGTGGCCCCACCATTCGTGGATGACGATGACGCCGGGGGCGGGTTTTTCGGCAGAGGCGCCTTCGGGGAGGGCGAGGTAGCCGTGAGCGGTGACGGAGCCGGCGGGGTATTCGATTTTTTCGCCGGCGAAGAGAGGGAGGGTGAGGGCGAGGATGGTGAGGAGTGTTTTCATGTCCGAAGAAGAAGTAAGCGTGAGAGAGGAGGGGATCACGTTGTTTTTTGGTTTTGGTTGTTTTTGTGGAGGTGGGTAGGTTGGGGGGGTGAAGGAGATTCTTTTGGAGAATGAGACTTTTGGGATGGCGGCGAGTCAGTTTGACCGGACGGCGGAGTTTTTGGGTTTGGAGGAGGAGGTGCGGGAGCGGTGCAAGTGGCCGAAGCGGATGCTGTCGTTTTCGATGCCGGTGCGGATGGATGACGGGCGGACGGAGGTTTTTTTCGGGCATCGGGTACAGCATCATTTGTCGCGGGGGCCGGTGAAGGGGGGGATTCGGTATCATCCGAGCGTGGAGATTGGGGAGGTGGCGGCGTTGGCGATGTGGATGAACTGGAAGTGTGCGTTGATGCGTTTGCCGTACGGGGGGGCGAAGGGGGGGGTGGCGTGTGATCCGCGGAAGATGAGTCTGGGAGAGCAGGAGCGGTTGACGCGGCGATTTGCGCAGGAGCTGTTGCCGTTTATCGGGGAGGAAGTGGATGTGCCGGCGCCGGATATGGGGACGAATGCGCAGACGATGGCGTGGATTTTGGACACGGCTTCGACCCAGGCGGGGAAGCTGGTGCCGGGAATTGTTACGGGAAAGCCCGTAGAGTTGCAGGGTTCGGAGGGACGGACGCAGGCGACGGGGCACGGGGTGGCGTTTACGGCGACGCGGGCGTTGAATAAGTTGGGGGTTTCTTGTGAGGGGGCGTCGGCGGTGGTGCAGGGTTTCGGGAATGTGGGGAGTTTTGCGGCGGAGACCTTGATGTTCGACGGGGTGAAGGTGAAGGGGGTGTCGGATGTGACGGGGGCGATTTGGAATGATGGAGGTTTGGATGTTTGTGGTTTGCGCAGTTATGTGAAGGAGACGGGAGGGGTGCTAGGTTTCCAGGGGGGGGAGGTGATTGATCCTCGGGAGATGATGGTGCAGAAGGTGGATATTCTGGCGCCATGTGCGATGGAGCGGGCAGTCGATGCGGAGATGGCGAAGGAGTTGAAGTGTCGGGTCTTGGCGGAGGGGGCAAATGGCCCGACGACGCCGGAGGCGGATGCGGTGATTGAGGAGCGGGGAGATATTTTCCTGATTCCGGATGTGTTGTGCAACGCGGGTGGGGTGACGGTGAGTTACTTTGAGTGGGTGCAGAATTTGCAGCGCTTTCATTGGACGGAGCGGGAGGTTTTGACGAAGTTGGAGACGCATTTGTCGGCAGCGTTTGATCGGCTGGTGAGTTTTGCGGAGGCGCGGAAGTGTGGGCATCGAGTGGCGGCTTTAGCGCTGGGGATTCAGGAGGTGGCGAGTGTGAAGAAGGTGCGGGGTTTGTACCCGTAAGGGGGTTGAATATTTTTTTGCGTTCTGGGTTGTCTCGCGCGAAGACGCCAAGGCGCAAAGCTTGGGTTGTGGTGGGATGTTGTTGTGGCTTTTGAAGGAGGGGTGGTTTCGCGCTGAGTTGCAGGTTTTTTTTGAATAGATGGCTGGGGGTCCCGTCTATTGGGGGATGACTGGGAATTGGATACGGGTGACGGCGGCTGCGATTGGGGCCTTGATTTTGGTTTCTTGTGCGGATCCTTATTATTCGAACGGGTATGGAGGGGATTATTCTTCGCCTCATTCGAGGGGGGTGAATCACAATCAGGCGCTGGCGGTGGCGGGAGCAGTGGTGGCGGGAGCGGCTTTGATTGGGTATGCCAATGAGCGTTCGAAGCGGAAGGCTCTCGAGGATAAGTATTATCATCAGGGTCATTACGGGCACGGTTCTCACCGGGGTTATGACCGGGGATATCACCGTCGCGGGTATTCGGATTGCGGGCGGTATTGAGACTGCCGGATGACCTGTTAGAGGGTGATTGATTTGCCGGGTTCCAGGATTTGGATTTGGTCGCGGAGACCGAGGCGGGAGGCTTCGGCGAGGAGGCGTTCCTCGGGTTCGTGGAAGTCTTCGTTGCCGAGGGGGAAGGTGGCGTAGTGCATGGGGATGAGGGTGTGGGCGCCGAGGTCGAGAAAGGCTTGGAGGGCTTGTTCGGGGTTGAGGTGGACGTTTCGGCCACTGGGAGCGTCGTAGGCGCCGATGGGGAGGAGGGCGATGTCGACGTTGTTGCGGGAGCCGATGGTTTTGAAGCCGTCGAAGTAGGCGGAGTCGCCGGCGTGGTAGATGGCGTGGGTGGGAGTTTGGGCGAGGAAGCCGCCGTAGTCGCGATGGGTGTCGTGTCCGAAGCGGGCGCCCCAGTGATGGGAGGGGGTGTGGATGAGGGTAAGGTGTTCGTCGAGTTGATGTTCGTCCCAGATGGCGAGTTCGGTGACGGGGTGGAGATCGAGTTCGGCGAGGATGTCGGCATTGCCTTTGGGGATGATGATGCCGTGGCGGGATTCGATTTGGCGGAGGGAGGGTTTGTGAAGGTGGTCGAGGTGGGCGTGTGAGACGGCGACGAGGTCGACAGGGGGGAGCGTGTCGAGGTGGAGGCCGGGGGAGCGCTGGCGTTTGACGGGGCCGTGCCATTGGGCCCAGTTGGGGTCGAAGAGGATGGAGTGGTGGGGGGTTTGGAGGAGGAAGGAGGCGTGGCCGATCCAGGTGAGGCGGATTTTGCCGGCGGGGGGAGGAGTGGGGTCGGCGTGGTGGGTTTCGCCGTGGGGGGCGCGGAACATCTGGGGGATGAGGCGGTGGCGCCAGAAGTGCCAGGAGCGGCGGAACCAGCCGGTCTTGGGGAAGACTCCGGAGTAGGTGTTGGTGGATTTTCCGCGTTGGGACACGATGGGGTTTGTTGGTTTCTTGAGTTTGGTTGGAAGTGATTGGCGGGGGTGTTGGGCGGGTTTTTATGGAGCCATGTTGGGTCGAGGTTCCGGTGGTGGGAAGGGGAGCAGGGTCTTGCGCGAAGACGCGAAGGCGCGAAGCTTGGGCTGTGGCGGGATTCTTTGAGCTGTTGTCTCGCGCAGAGACGCAGAGACGCAGAGTTTTTTTGGGATTTGGATTCTGTGCCTGTGCCTGGATTCTGCGTTGTTTTGAGGCAGAGGTTTGGAGTCGTGGAGGTTCACAGGGTCTTTGTTTTTGGGTTTAGTCTTTTTTGGTTGTTTCGATGCGGAGTTTGACGAGGCGAAGGAGGACGCTCAGGAAGCAGGAAAATCCTGCAACGGCAGCGCCGATGAAGATGCCCCAGATCATTCCGACGGTCGCGGCGTAGGCGATGGGTTTGTCGAGTTCTTCCTGGTATGCCGCGAAGAGGTCGCTGACGAATTCGGGTGCGAGTGCGCCAATCACTGCGGCAAATGCCCCTCCGATGATGGCAGACAATAGAGAGCCGAGGAGAATGATGAAAAAGAATTGGATGGCTGTTTTGGTCACTGTTTGGAGAGGGCTTGTTGGATTTGGGATTGGTAGTGGGCGGCGAGGGTGGCCGGGGGTTGGTTGTCCTTGGGGTAGAGGATGCCACGGGAGACGTTGATGAGGGGTGGGGCGGTGCGGGTTCCGCCGGAGAGGGCGGAGAGGTCGCCGCCCTGGGCGCCGAGGCCGGGGATGAGGAGGGGGACGTCGGGGATGCGGTCGAGGATGTCGGGGTCGGCGTTGGTGAGGCCAACTACGAGGCCTGCCGTAGTGGTTTTTTTTTCTTGGGAGGCGCGGGTGCAGAATTGGCCGACGCGTTGGAAGAGGGTTTGGTCGGCGGCGGTGAGGCGTTGGAGGTCGGCGCTGCCGGGGTTGGAGGTGAGGGCGAGGAGGTAGATGCCTTTTTGGCCGGGGTAGTCGAGGAAGGGTTCGAGGGAGTCGTAGCCCATGAAGGGGTTGAGGGTGACGGCGTCGGCGCGGAGATGTTCGTAGCAGGCGATGGCGTAGCGGCGCTGGGTTTCGCCGATGTCGGAGCGCTTGGCGTCGATGACGATGGGGATGTCGGCGGGGATGCGGGCGACGGTGCGTTCGAGGAGGGCGAAGCCTTGGGAGCCGAGGGCTTCGAAGTAGGCGCAGTTGGGTTTGAAGGCGGCGGCGTGGGGGGTGGTTTGTTCGATGAGGTTGGCGAGGAATGCTTCGGTTTCGGGGATGGAGTGGTGGTGATTTTCGGGGCGGGGGTCGAGTCCGATGCAGAGGTTGCCGACTGATTGGGTGCGGGAGGTGAGTTTTTTGAGAAAGGACATGCAGGTTGGTGTTTTTTAACCGAGGAGACGCAGAGGTCACGGAGGAACGGGGAGTTTGACTGAGTTTTGGTGGTAGTCTCGCGCAAAGACGCGAAGGCGCGAAGCTTGGGTTGTGGAGGTTTTGGTGGGGAGGGCGGGAGCTTGGGGAGCGCGGGTTCTGTGAGGTGGCTTGGGTTGTGGGATTTGGGTTTTGTTGGGGATTGGATTGTGTGGGGGAGTTTGTGGGAGTGATGGGACTGATGGGAGTGGTGGGAGTGGTGGAGCTGTTGGTGTTGGCGGAGCTTTTGGTGCTGGTGAGCGTGTGTGGGAGTTGGTGGGGTGAAGGTGGTTTTAGTTGCTGTTGCAGGTGATTCGAAAGCGGCGATTCTCGCCGCACTCCGAGGGGCTTGGGTTGTGGGGCGGACTGAAGTCCGCGCTCCCGTTTAGTCGGGGAGGATGAGGCTGGCTTTGTCGAAGGTTTGGTGGGGGCGGCGAGGTTGGGAGAAGGGGTAGAGGGCGAGGGTGAGGAGAAGGAGGCCGAGGTTGCGGGCGATGGCGAAGGGGAAGTTGGTGGGTTCTTCGGAGGAGGAGAAGCAGCCGCAGTTGATGTTGAGGCCGCGGGCCCAGGCGTGACCGAGGGCGATGATGAAGATGATCATGAGGGCGGCGATGGTGATGAGGCCGCCGCGGGCGGCGATTTTTTTGGGGAGGATGAGGGCGAGGGCGGCGATGATTTCAATCCAGGGGAGGAGGTAGGCGAGGTAGGTGTCGAGGGGGGGGAAGAGGATTTGGTAGTTGAAGATGTCTTCGGTGAATTGGTCGAGGCGGAGGAGCTTTTCGATTCCACTCCAGAGGAAGAAGACGGCGAGGGCGAGGCGGAGGAGGAGGGGGATGAGGTCTCGTTTGAGGTCCACGTGGGCGAGTTTAGGTGAGGTTTGTGGAAAAAACAGCTTTGTCGAAGGGGGGAGATGGGTTTTAGTCCCGCTCGCCAGGGGCCGTGGAGCGTAGGCTGGTGAACCCGGTCAGGACGGAAACGTAGCAGCCGTAGCTTGTCCTCCGTTGCCGCGGTCCCCTGGTCTTTTTTTGGGTGGAGTTGAGAGGAAGCGGCTTTAATGCTGAAAAATTAGCAGAAAAAGGTTTGACGGGATTTCTTTTTGCTGTTTTTTTAGCATGCATGAAGGCGAGAGCAGAGCTGTTGCGGGAGTTGGCGGGGTTTTTGATGGTGGGGTTGGCGATCGGGGTGGTGTTGTTTCTGTCGGGTTGTTCGACGGGGCCGGGGGTGGTGGCGCCGAGTGCTCCGGTGCCGGCGATGGAGCGGGTGGGGACTGAAGCTGTGAGGAGTGGGACGGTGACAAATGGTTTGCGGACTGGAGATTCTTCGGTTTCCCAAGCTGAAATCGACTCTGTCCTTAATGATCCGGAGAGGCGTCCGGGTTTGGGGACGGGGTGGGGTCGGGAGGTAAAGGCTTCGTTGACGACGACGCATTTTGTGCGAGAGAGTGATCGACCATACGGAGGAATTGGTTCGATTTACTATAATGACCGTAAAGGGGTGGATGCCATGGTCGGGGGATGGAAGAACAAGACGAGTGCGTTTCAGAAAGCGGCGGGAGGAGCAGTGGAGTGGGGCGTGAAGACGAGTTGGCGTTATCCTGATCATTTTCAAGCGGGGGGAAAGAGGTTTGTGGTGGGTTCGAACGGGGGGAGTTATTCCATTGTGGTGCGAAATGTGAGCCAGGGCCGGGTGGAGGCGGTGTTGTCGGTGGACGGCTTGGATGTGATGGACGGGCAGGCGGCGAGTTTCCGGAAGCGGGGATACATTATTGAGCCGGGGGAGAGTGTGGAGGTGAAGGGGTTTCGGACGAGTTATGAGGCGGTGGCTCGGTTCAAGTTCTCGACGGTGGGGGCGAGTTATTCGAATTTGCGGCATGGAACGACCCGGGATGTGGGGGTGATTGGTTTGGCGGTTTTTGCGGAGCGCGGAAGGGGACCGTTTGAGTGGTCGCCAGAAGAGGTGGGGCGGCGTCGGGAGGCGCGGGCGTTTGCGGAGGCGCCGTTGCGGACGGCGAGGTGAGATTAGTTGACTTTTTGAAGCGCGAAGACGCCAAGACGCGAAGGTTTTGGAGGAGTTTGATTTATTGGGGAACCACAGATGAACGCAGATTTGCACAGATGGATTTTATGAAGAAAGTTATGATGAAAGTGGTAGTTGCTGGTGGATTGCTGGCGATTTTGGGATTGGCGAGTTGTGCGAAGGAATCGGCTATTGTGCCGCAGCCTGTGCCACCAGTTGGGAATGACTGGAAGTGAATGCACAAGGAGGAGGGACTGCGGTCCCTCTTTTTTTGGTAGGGTTGATTTGGTGAGGGGGTTTGTGATG
>JBCCZX010000153.1:0-7331 GCA_039186735.1 Verrucomicrobiota bacterium
CACCCCCACTCCCCCCTCCACCCCCGCGCCTCCCCCGCAAATCCCAACTCCCCTCCGCCTTCACCAACTTCACCAACGGCACCCGCCAAACACCCTCCCAAATCCCCCCCAAATCCACCCTCGTCGACACCCGCTGCCCCGAAAACTCCATCCCCGCATTCCCCACCTCCAAGACCTCCGTCCTCACCGCCGAACCCTCCCACTCCAAATCAGTCAAACTCACCTCCGCACCCAGCCCCCTCCCCACCTGCTTCTCTAACAAAACCCGGAAATCCTCACCTCGCACATAACTCCTCACCCACAACATCCCCCCCAACACAACCAACAGCAACAACACCAACACCGACCCCGCAAACAACCCCACCCCACGAACAATTCGCCCCTTCCGCCGCTCCCCACGCTTCCGACCCACCGCTTTCTTCCTCCGCTGACTCCGTCGTGACATCACCTCTCTCTACCAACTTCCCTCCCCAAAATCCAACCAAGTCCGTTCCTGCTCAATCTCTTGCTCTCTCTTCATCGTCTCCCTGTGAAACACCTCATCCTCCAATTCGTTTCCGACTGTTCAACCCCGAATTTCCATCCACACTCCCCCCGTGCACCCCGACGTTCGCATCGAACCCGCCACCATCGAAGATCTCCCCTCTCTCACCGACCTCGTCGTCGACCTCCTCGACCTCCAGGACGACTTCACCCCCGACCCCAACCTCCAGGAACAAGGCCTCCAACTCATCCTCGAATCCCCCGCCCGCGGCCGCATCATGGTCGCCCGCTCCCAAGACCGCATCCTCGGCATGGCCAACCTCCTCTTCACCGTCTCCACCGCCATGGGCGGATTCGTCCTCATCATGGAAGACGTCATCATCCACCCCGACTTCCGCGGCCAGGGCCTCGGCTCCAAACTCCTCGAACACGTCATCGACTTCGCCCGCCAAAAAGACTTCAAACGCATCACCCTCCTCGCCGATAAACTCTCCAACGAATCCCAAGCCTTCTTCCAACGAAACGGATTCCGCTTTTCAACCCTCATTCCCATGCGACTCATTCTCGACACCAAATAGCACCAACCAACTCCCATGAATCCCGCCGACGCTCACGCACTCACCATGCTCCTCATCCTCGCCTTCTCCCTCGGCTCCATCCTCACCATGTTCATACTCATGTTCCGCAACGCCGAAAAAAAACAAGACCTCCCCGAATTCCCGGAAATCGATCAAGACGGAAACCTCAAGGACGAAGAAGAAAAAGCACCCACCGCCGAATCCGACGACCCATCCCTTCAAAACTGGGAACGCGACGCTGACTGGTGGCGCAAAAACTAAAGCGGATACCGCCCGTCCTCATCCTCTCCCTCCCAACCCATCTTCCGAAAAACTCCCACAATCTTCTCCTCCAACTCATCCTCCCCCTCCGAAGCCTCCACCGTCGCCGCCGTCGTCAGTCCACCATGCAAGGACTCAATCGACACCACCGTCTCCTTCCCTCCGAACACAATCCAATCCCCCCAGTTCGCCTTGTTATGCTTTGCTTCCAAGCCAGCCTTCTTCAAAGCCGACACCACTTCTTTTATCGTCAACGGAGTCTCCTCTTCCGGGAGCAAAACACGGGTTTCCACGCCGCATTCCCTGCCCAACTCCCCTCTCCAAAACAAGACCTTTTCCAACTTTCCTCTTTCGCGATGGAATAGGGAATCTAACTTGTTCCTCAAATCGGTATGAAGACCCTCCTCCTCACCGCCCTCTCACTCTTCGCCTTGGGCACCCTCGCCTCCTGCGAACCCAAATCCCAATCCGGCACCCCTCCCAAAAACGTTCAAATCAAAGCAGACATGACCGACAAACAAGGCATCCCAGACGGCTACAAACTCCTCACCCTCGGCGGCGGCTGCTACTGGTGCGTCGAAGCCGTCTTCCAACAACTCGAAGGCGTCCACTCCGTCATCTCCGGCTTCATGGGCGGCCACGTCAAAAACCCCACCTACGAAGAAGTCGTCGGCAAAAAATCCGGCCACATCGAAGTCATCCAAGTCGTCTTCAACCCCGAAAAACTCTCCCTCGGCGACGCCCTCGCCTGGTTCTGGGCCTCCCACGACCCCACCACCAAAGACCGCCAAGGCAACGACGTCGGCCCCCAATACGCCTCCGCCATCTTCTACCACGATGACGCCGACAAAGAAGTCGTCGAAGCCTCCCTCAAAAACGCCCAAGACGAATTCAAAGACCCCATCGTCACCCAAGTCCGCCCCGCCGACACCTTCTACCTCGCCCCCGACTACCACCAGGACTACTACTTCCAAAACCAAAACCAGGGCTACTGCCGCTACGTCATCAAACCCAAGCTCGAAAAGCTGAAGCTCAAGCGGTAGCTCGGTTTCGGCGAAGCTGCCTCCCAAGGTAGGGTCGTTTTGATAAAACGACCGCTCTCCTTCGGTTTATCGGCGCGGCAAGCCGCCACGCCCTACCCTCCAAAAATACAGCCTTGTGTCTTCCTTCTCGCCGTCTTGAATCTCCCCAAAGAAATGGCCGACGCAACCATCGACACCAACCGCCTCTCCGAAGACATCGCCCGCTCCTCCGCCTGGATCCAAGACGTCCGCCAGGAAATGGCTCGCGTCCTCATCGGACAAACCCAACTCGTCGACCGCCTCCTCCTCGGCCTCCTGTGCAACGGCCACATCCTTCTCGAAGGTCTCCCCGGCCTCGCCAAAACCCTCGCCGTCAACACCCTCGCCTCCACCTTCCAACTCCAATTCTCCCGTATCCAGTTCACCCCCGACCTCCTCCCCGCCGACCTCCTCGGCACCCTCATCTACAACCCCCAGGCCCAAAAATTCGACCCCAAACTCGGCCCCATCTTCGCCAACCTCATCCTCGCCGACGAAGTCAACCGCTCCCCCGCCAAAGTCCAGTCCGCCCTCCTCGAAGCCATGCAAGAACGACAAGTCACCCTCGGCGACACCACCTACCCCCTGCCCACCCCCTTCCTCGTCCTCGCCACCCAAAACCCCATCGACCAGGAAGGCACCTACACCCTCCCCGAAGCCCAACTCGACCGCTTCCTCCTCAAAGTCCTCGTCGACTACCCCTCCAAGGAAGAAGAACTCAAAGTCCTCGACCTCATGGCCAACACCGGGGCCAAACCCCAGGTCCGCCCCGTCGCCCAACCCGACCAACTCCTCGCCTCCCGCCAACTCCTAGACCAAATCTACATCGACCCCGCCGTCCGCGAATACATCGTCGACCTCGTCCACGCCACCCGCTCCCCCGCCAAATTCGACCAAGGCCTCCAACCCCTCATCCGCGCCGGTGCCTCCCCCCGCGCCACCATCAACCTCGCCCTCACCGCCCGCGCCAACGCCTTCATGAACCAACGCGCCTACGTCACCCCCCAGGACATCAAATCATTGGCCCCCGAAGTCCTCCGTCACCGCATCCTCCTCTCCTACGAAGCCGAAGCCGAAAACATCTCCACCGACACCCTCGTTGCCCGCCTGCTTTCCAAGGTTCCTGTTCCCTAAATCAGGAGCGCGGGTTTTCAACCCGCCCCACTGCAAGAAGTCTTAGTGCTAGCACCGTCCTTACTCAGACGTTCCCTCTCACGCCTGGCAACGAGCTGTCCCACCTAATCTCCCAGGCAAAACCGCGATCTCTCTCTCAACAACGGCATCAACTCCTCCGGCACCATCTCAAGAGGCACCACATGTTTCAAAAAAGACAAAATACGCCAAGGCACCTCCACCCCCCTCTCCGAGAAGACAACCCGATCCTCCAACGCTGTCCAAGAGCGCTGATAGAGCAATCCTCCATTCTGACGAACTTCAAGACTCTCCTCATCCCAACAAAACTTCCAATTTTCCTCAAATCCACTCCAAGCGTGGCGAACACCTCTTTGCAATCTCCAACCAAATACGACGAGCAGCAGCGCTGACCACCGGTTAAAGCCATCCGTCACAAAATCCCCGGCGATGATAACAAAGACTATCCAAGCCCAGAAAAACTCCTCCCTCATCACAGCCCATCCCCGCAACTCCCGCTTTTTCTCAAGGACAAACACTCCTCAATTTACCCAAATCCCCTCAATCCCTCAATTCTCAAAAAACTCCGTGCACTCCGTGTTCTCCGTGGTGAAAATAACTCTTCGGAAATGACTTACGAGGAATCCATCGCCTGGCTCTACTCCACCCAAACCTTCGGCATCAAACTCGGCCTCGAAAACCCCAGCCGCCTCCTCCGCGAATACCTCGCCTTCCCCGCCCACACCCAGAAAGTCATCCAAGTTGCCGGCACCAACGGCAAAGGCTCCACCTGCGCCTTCCTCGACTCCCTCGCCCGTGCCACTGGCCTCCGCACTGGCCTCTTCACCTCTCCGCACCTCGTCTCCTTTCGCGAGCGCATCCGCGTCTCCACCGAAATGATCTCCGAAGAAGCCGTCGCCCAAGGCCTCACCGAACTCCGCGACCTCGTCGCCGACTGGGAACACCACCCCACCTTCTTCGAACTCACCCTCGCCCTCGCCATGCGCTGGTTCCGCAATCGCCAATGCGACCTCATCATCCTCGAAGTCGGCATGGGCGGCCGCTTCGACGCCACCACCGCCGTCCCCGCCGACGCTACCGTCATCACCCCCATCGACCTCGACCACCAAAAATGGCTCGGCGGCACCATCGAGGAAATCGCCTTCGAAAAAGCTTCTGTCGCCCGCGAAGGCAAACCCTGCCTCTCCTCAACCCAAAAACCCGAAGCCGAAAAAATCATCCGCCAAACCGCCAACCAAACCCGCGCCCCCCTCACCTTCGTCACCCAACCGGCCCGCGGCTATCCCATCGGCATCCCTGGCACCCACCAGGCCGAAAACGCCGCCCTTGCCCTCGAAGCCCTCCACGCCATCAACATCCACCTCTCCTACGACGCCGTCCACCACGGACTCTCCTCCACCCGCCACCCCGGCCGCTTCGAAGTCACCCTCTACAACGACTCCCCTCTCATCCTCGACATCGCCCACAACCCTCATGCCACCAAATCCTTGGTAGCCACCCTCAAATCCTACGCCCGCGACAAAACCCCCGCCCTCATCTTCGGAGCCGCCGAATCCAAAGACATCCGCCAAATGCTCAACCTCCTAGAACCTCACGTCTCAAACATCCACCTCGTCCCCATCAACTCCCCCCGCTCCGTCCCTCCCGCCGAACTCGCCACCCTCACCAACCAACCCTCCACTCAACACCCTGACCTCACCTCCGCCCTCGACGCCACCAAGGACGCCGCCCTCACCCTCATCACCGGCTCCGCCTTCCTCGTCGGCGAAATGAAAGCCCTCCTCGAAAACGAAACCCAACTCCCCTCCTCCCAATAACTCCCTACTTCCAGTTCACCTGGCAGTTCAAAAACAACCCGTGCGCCGTGTAATCATTAAAGCCCCCACTCGAACCTTCATCATACAAATACAGCTGATACTGCAACGCTGCATTCCACCCCTCCACAATCTCCCGAGCCACTCCCGCTTGAATCACATGCTGCTCATAATCAATCCCCAACGGCAGCCCGTTCACCACATTGTCCTGCGAATAATCCGCCATCGCATACGAGTAACTCCCATTCAAACTCGTCCCATCTTTCATCCGATAAGTCGCACCCACCCGCGCCTGCAAAATCTCCCCCTCGTAAGTATCCACCGCCGGATCCCCATTTGAGGCCGTCCGCGTCTCCGTCACATGATACGAGGCCGAACCATAAATCGACATCCGTTCCCACGGCGATATCGCTATCGTCCAATGCAACTGGTTCGAATCATACTCCCCCGCTAAAATCTCTCCCCCTGGCGTCGCAAAAGGCGCCGCATCCGTCTCCGTCCGAAAATCCGTCGTCTCATATCGATACCCCAACTGCGTCGCCAACCACGACAACGGCCGATAACTCACCCGCGTCCGCAAACGATGACTCTCCGTATCCCGCTCGGTAATGAACGCAGAATACCCATCCCCCGGAAAACCAAACGCCTCGTCTAAATCATGATCATAATCATCCCGCTCCTTCCGAAAACGATAGTTCCCATGCCACGTCACCCGTCTCACCGGACGCAAGGTGAAACCGACCGTATACTCCTGATCCAAACTCGTCGCATCCGTATCTCGCGCAAAATCCGACGACGGTGAAATTGCCAACTCCGACAACTCCACAAACTCCTGCTCCAGATTGGCCCGCGCATACAACGAAGTCCGCGGAATTCCCGCATAACGAATAGTCGCATACTCCCGCATCGAAAACGTCTTCTCCTCCGACTCCGTATTCGGCAAAAGCCCCTGCGTAGCCGGCATCAACGGATCGGGAATCCCGAAAAACAGATTCGCTGTCCCGATCGCCTCCTGCTGCTCCCAACCGCTCTGCACCCCTGCAGTCAATGTCACATCCTGCCACGGCCCAAACCGCGTGCTCACATTCGCCATCTGCAAATTCCAATCGAGCACAATCGGCTGCGCCTCCCACTGCTGATCAAATACCGCCCCCCCCATCGAATCCGTCGTCCGCTGCACAAACGCCGCAGCCATATCCAACATCGAGTAGTAATACCCCCCCGCCAAAAACCACCAATCCGTGATCTCCTTCTGCGCACGAAAACTATCTGAAAAACGAAACGTCTCCGTCGTCTCTAACACCTGCGTCAACACATCCGGCCCCGCCGAAAAATTACTCATCGAAACCAGAAACCGCTCATAATCCGCCTCTGCCCACTCCAACATCAATTCATTCTCAAACAAAATCCCCTTCCACTTGTAACTCACATCCGCAGTCAAACGATGAGCCCGCTCATCCACCTCCTTGTAAGTCGGCAAAATCGTTCGCGTCTCAAAAAACGCCCCCTGCACCGACGGCCCCCACGCCAAAGACGACTTCTCCCCCTTCTTGAAACGATACTCATACCCCAATCGCACCCGCGGCAATCGATCCTTCTCGAACTCCAAGGCCGTCCAAACCCGCCCCCGATCCATCTCCAACTGCCGACCTAACTCAAAGAACGGCTCCGCAAAAGGAGCGTAATAACCTCCCGAGTTGTCGAAGTAGTGCCGATAGTGCTCCACCCCGAATCGCACCGCCCCCACATTGTTCCGCTCAAAATTCAAAGTGAAATCCACCTGCCCCGGCAAGTCCACCTTCCCTTCCGCCGTCACCAAAGTCTCCTCATCCAACATCCGCACCATCTCCAATTTCGCCACCCCCCCCGACCAACCCTCAGGACGCCCCCAATGCTCCTCAAATGCCCCCTTGTCTCCATCCACTGAAAACCACCGCACCTCCGGCCTCACCGAAAAGAACAACTCCCTCTCCAACTCGTCC
>JBCCZX010000154.1:0-7330 GCA_039186735.1 Verrucomicrobiota bacterium
ATTTTTTTGTTTTTCGGGAGCTTTGCGATTGCGTCGGCATTGAGTCGGCAGGGGTTGGATGAGTGGGTGGCGAACGGGGTGCTGCGGGTGGGGGGTGGGAATTTCTGGGTGGTGGTGGGTTTGTTGTTTGTGGTGACGGCGGGGTTGTCGATGTGGATGACGAACACGGCGACGACGGCGGTGATGATTCCGCTGGTGTTGGGAATGCAGGGTCGGTTGGGGTTGGAGAAGGGAGGGAAGACGATGGTCTTTTTGTTACTAGGGGTGGCGTATTCTTCGAGTTTGGGGGGATTGGGGACGATTGTGGGGACGGCGCCGAATGGAATCGGGGCGGAGGCTTTGGGGATTGGATTTGGGGAGTGGATGCGGTTTGGGATTCCGGTGGTGTTGGTAATGGTGCCGGTGATGGTGGGGGTGTTGTTTTTGGTGTTGAGGCCGGAGAGTCCGGGGCGGCTAGAGAGCGGGAGGCGGGTGGCGTTCGAGTTTCATTCCAAGCGGGTGTTGTTGCTGGTGGTGTTTGTGCTGACGGCTTTGTGTTGGGTGAACGGGAAGTGGCTGGGGAGTCTGGTGGGAGTGGAGAAGGGCTTTGAGTCGTTGGTGGCGGTGGGGGCGGTGATTGTGTTGCTGTTGGTGCGGGTGGTGAGTTGGGAGGAGGTGAATGAGGGGATGGATTGGGGGGTGTTGTTGTTGTTTGGGGGTGGTTTGGCTTTGAGTGGGGTGTTGAAGGAGACGGGAGCGAGTGAGTTTCTGGCGCAAGGTTTGAAGGGGATGGTGGAGGGGTGGCCGTTGGTTTTGGTGGTGGGTGCGGTGGTGTTGTTCGTGGTCTTTTTGACGGAGTTGTCGAGCAACACGGCGACGACCGCGGTGATGGTGCCAATTTTCGCGGCGGTGGCGGTGGAGTTGGGCTTTGGGAAAGAGCAAGTGGTGCTGCCGTTGGTGATCGCGGCGTCATGCGCGTTCATGTTGCCGGTGGCGACGCCGCCGAATGCGATCGTGTTTGGGACGGGTCAGGTTGACCGGGTGCTGATGATGCGGGTGGGGGTTGTGCTGAACCTGATAATGGCGGGGGTGTTGACGATGATGGCGCGGGTGCTGTTCTGAGGGGAAAATGTAAAATGGGCCCGTTTTAATGTATTGACACCGTTTTGGGGTGGTGGCATAGTGGTGAGGTGAGAGTGCGGGAGGGGCAGGTTGATTACCAAGTTGCCGGTTCGAAAGGGTCAACCTTTCGGCTCGACGAAAACGTGCGCGCAGCTCTCGATAAAATGAGTGAAATCGAGAAACGGCCCAAAAACAAAATCGTGAACGATGCAGTGGCCCGCTACCTCCAAGAAGAGACGCAAACCATGAAGGAAGATTTAGAGAACGTCGCCTTGAGGCTCAAAGAGTATCGGAAGGGAGATCCGGGGTTCGTGCGTGCAATTGCGGAGTTTGCTGCAGGTGAGGCCGAAATTGCGGTGGATGATGCTGCCGAAGGGGAAGTTGTGGAGGGTGCCCTCGCGAAGGAAATTCGCGATTTGGCTTGGTGATTGATCATGCCGGGCTGGGACGAAAATAGTCCTCTCCTCGTCGCAAATCTGACGAGGGTTTTGGAGTCAATTCAGCAGGCCGCATCGAAGCGTGAACGGTTTTCTGCCGAAGATGCGCGAGGATGGCATCGGGAAACAATGGAGGGCTTAGATGTGCCGAACGAAGAGTGGCGTGGGGCGTTTCGAGGAGAAGCGGGACTGGAAGGCCTTGGCGTCCGGGTCGGGGGTCGGCCTGGAGTTGAATCGAGTCTGGTGACCAAAGCCTTGGAAAAGTTCGAAGCTGTTCTGGAGGGCTTACTGGGATTTTTGGATGAAGAAATCGAGGTGGGTGCAGAGTTGACCCCGGCTCAAATCGAAGCGGTGATCGAGACCTGTGCGCGCGTGCATGCGGAGTGGGTGCGCATTCATCCTTTTGCGAATGGGAATGGCCGGACGGCGCGGCTGTGGGCGAATGCGATTGCGCTGCGTTACGGGTTGCCTCCGTTTGTTCGATTGCGGCCTCGCCCGCAGGATGGTGGGTATGCTGAAGCAGCGCAGGCGGCAATGGGAGGCAATGCTCAGCCGACGGTGGATTGTTTCCGTGAGCAGCTGCGGTTGTTTCTGGGAGAGTGAAATCGATCAGTCTTTCTTTTTGAGGAGGGGGAAGAGGACGACGTCGCGGATGGTGGGGGCGCCGGTGAGCATCATGATGAGGCGGTCGATGCCGATGCCGATGCCGCCTGCAGGGGGCATGCCGTGTTCGAGGGTTTCGATAAAGTCGTAGTCGACGAGTTGTTCCTCTTCACCGCCGGCTTGGTGCTCGAGGCGTTGGCGCTGGACGTCGGGGTCGTTGAGTTCGGAGTAGCCGGGGGAGATTTCCTGTCCGTTGATGATGAGTTCGTAGACTTCGACGGTTTTGCCGCCGGGAGTGACTTTGGCGAGGGGGATGAGTTCGCTGGGGACGCGGGTGACGAAGCAGGGGTCGAAGGTGTGTTCTTCGACTTTCTTTTCGAAGACTTGCTGGATGACTTCGTAGTCTTCCATTTCGGGGGAGATTTGGACGCCGAGTTCGTCGCATTTGGCGCGGCGGGCTTCGGGGGTGATGTCGAAGAAGTCGTCACCGGCGACTTCTTTGACGAGGTCGTGGTAGTTGGCGCGCTTCCAGGGGCGTTGGAGGTTGATGGTGCGGGTGACTTCGCCGTTTTCGTCTTGGTGTTTGATGGTGAGGCCGCCGCAGAATTTTTCGGCAAGGTGGCAGGTGAGTTCTTCTACTAGATTTGCCATGATTTCGAAGTCGGCGAAGGCCTGGTAGGCTTCGAGCATGGTGAACTCGGGGTTGTGGCGGCGGGAGATGCCTTCGTTGCGGAAGTTGCGGTTGAGTTCGAAGATTTTGGTGAAGCCGCCGACGAGGAGTCGTTTGAGGAAGAGTTCGGGGGCGATGCGCATGGTCAGGGCCATGTTGAGGGCGTTGTGATGGGTTTCGAAGGGGCGGGCGGCGGCGCCTCCGGCGACAGATTGAAGCATGGGGGTTTCGACTTCGAGATAGCCGCGCTGGTGGAAGAAGTTGCGGATTTCGGCAACCATCTGAGAGCGGGTGACGAAGATGTCGGCGCTCGACTGGTTGGACATGAGGTCGAGGTGGCGTTTGCGGTATTTCGTTTCGCGGTCGGAGAGGCCTTGCCATTTATCGGGCATGGGGCGGAGGGCTTTGGAGAGGATGGTGAGGTCTTCGACTTGGAGGGAGGGTTCGCCTTTTCCGGTGGTGAAGGTTTTGCCGGAGACGCCGATCCAGTCGCCCATGTCGAGGCATTGGTAGAGTTCCCATTGTTCCTCGGAGAGTTGCTTTTTATTGAGGTAGATTTGGATGCGGCCCTCGGTGTCGCCGAGGGAGCAGAAGACGGATTTGCCGAAGTCGCGGATGGCAAGGAGGCGGCCGGCGATGGTGGCGGGGAGGTCGTTTTCGAAGTTGGCTTTGAGCTCGCCGGGGGTGTGGGTGACAGAATACGCGGATCCGTAGGGCTCGTGGCCCAGGTCTTTCAGTTTACTTAATTTTTCGCGTCTAACAGCAATTAATTCCTCAACCGTTGATTTTGCGGAGTTTTCTGGTGCTTGGTCGCTCATTTGGAAGCCGTTTCATAGAGAGGTTGTTGCAAATGAACAGGCGAAATATGCGTGATTTCGTACTTGGCGGTATCGCGACAACTTTTATCCTCACGGCGTTCTTTTGGGGGGAATTGTAGTCCCGCAGGATGTCTTCGGATGTCTTGCGGGACTGCTACTTTCAGGGGGTGTGATTTCGAGGGAGGGTTTCTAACAGGTGTTTTAAGAGACGATCCAGATGTTGGCGTTCGTGACTGGCTGAGACAGTGATGCGGAGGCGGGCGGTGTTTTTGGGGACGGTGGGGTAGCGGATAGCGGGGACGAGGAGGCCGTGGTTGCGGAGGTGGGTGGCGGTGGCGAGGGCGCGTTTGTTGTCGCCGAGGATGAAAGGTTGGATGGCGGTGCGGGGGAGGACTTTGAAGGGCTGGCCGGCGGGGTTTGGGAGTTGTTGGGCGAGGTGATGGATGTTGGCTTGGAGGGAGTCGCGGAGAGCTTGGCCTTCGTCGCTGGTGATGAGGTCGAGGGCGGCGGAGGCGGCGGCGATTTGAGCAGGAGGCGGAGCGGTGGAGTAGATGAAGGAGCGGGCTTTGTTGGTGAGGAGATCGATGAAGGCTTGGGAGGCGGCGAGGTAGCCTCCGGCGGAACCGGCAGCTTTGCCGAGGGTGCCCATCTGGAGGTCGACTTGGGATTGGAGGTCGAGTTCTTCGGCGAGGCCGAGGCCGGAGGGGCCGAGGAGGCCGAGGGCGTGGGCTTCGTCGAGGAGGAGGAGGGCATCGTGTTTGTCTTTGAGGGCGATAATTTCGCGGAGAGGGCAGAGGTCGCCGTCCATGGAGAAGACAGATTCGGTGGCTACGATGATTCTGGTATTTTTTTTGGAGGCGGCGCGGGTGTTTTGGAGAAGTTGTTCGAGGCGGTTGAGGTTGTTGTGGGGGAAGACGCGGATGGTGGCGCCGGAGAGTTTGGCGGCGTCGATGAGGCAGGCGTGGGAGAGTTTGTCGAGGATGATGGTGTCGTCTTTGCCGAGGAGGGCGGTGAGGGTGCCGAGGGCGGTGGTGTAGCCGTTAGCGAAGACGAGGGCGTCGTCGGTTTGTTTGAGGCGGGCGATTTTTTGTTCGAGCTCGCGGTGTTGGTGGAAGGTGCCGCAGACGAGTCGGGAGGCGGTGGAACTGGTGCCGTGATTTTCGGTGGCGGTGATGGCGGCGGCTTTGAGGGTGGGGTGTTGGGAGAGGCCGAGGTAGTCGTTGGAGGAGAAGTTGAGGAGTTGGCGACCGTCGGGGGCGATGATGTGGGGAAGGGCGTCGGATTGGAAGGGGGTGAGCTGCCGGAGGAGGTCGGCGTCGTGGAGTTCGCGGAGTTCTTCGGCAGGGTCGCGCATGAGGATTTCTCTTTTGAACAGAAGGAAACGAAGGAAGCGAAGTTTTTCTAAGTGATCTGTGGTTTAAGGTGGGATGCGAGGAAGTGGGCGATTTGGTGGCGACGGGATTTGTTGAAGAATTCGGGTCCGCCGTGGCCGCTGTGGGGGAGGATGTCGATTTGGACTTCCTTGTTGGCTTGTTGGTAGGCTTCGACGATGCGGTGGGCTTGGTCGACTTTGACTTGTTGGTCCTGCTGGCCGTGGATGACGAGGAGGGGAGCGGAGTGTTGGTGGACTTGGAAGGCAGGGCTGGCTTGGCGGGCGAGCTGGGGGTTTTGGGTGGGGGAGGTGCCGAGGAGTTGGTGGACGACGGAGTGGGGAGGTTCGGTGTGGGTGGGCTGCGTTTGGGAGCGGAGGATGAGGTCGCTGGCGCCGAAGAGGTTGACAACGGAGTGGACGAGGGGGCAGTCGGGGTCTTCGGGATGGTTTTCTGAGCCGGCGAGCATGGCGAGGTGTCCACCAGAGGAGACGCCAAAGATGCCAATTTTACTCGCATTGTAGTGGTAGGTGGTGGCGTTGTCTTTGAGCCAGAGGGTGGCGTTTTTGACGTCGTTGATTTGGGCGGGGAAGGTGGCTTCGGAGGTGAAGCGGTATTCGACGCTGGCGACGGCGAATCCGTGACCGACGAGCCAGCGGGCACCGGCTTCTTTGTAGGTGCCGTGGGACCAGCCACCGCCGTGGAGGTAGATGACGAGGGGGCAGTTTTGTTGGAAGAAGGGGAGGTAGAGGTCGAGGGAGAGTGGGCGCCCGTTGACGGTGTGGTAGGTGAGATCGTGGTAGGTGGGGCCGGTGAGCCAGGCGCGGGCTTGTTCGAGGTGGGTGGTGAGTTGGGTGTGCCAAGGAGTTTTCATGGCTGGGCTGTTTGCGGCGCGGCGGGCCGCCACGCCCTACGGTCTATTTGAGGACTTCGTCGAGGACGGTGACGTTGGAGAGGTGGGCGGTGTCGCCCCAAGTTTGGAGGGACCAGTCGGGGTCGGTGAAGCGGAAGATGTTGAGGGCGGCGTTGGGGAGTTGGAAGCGGCGAGGGGGGAGGAGGTTGAGGCCGAGGCAGTCGCGGAGGAGCATGCCGACGATGCCGCCGTGGGAGACGGCGAGGATGCGTTGGTCGGGGTGATTGCGAACGATGGTACGGAGGGCGGCGCCGGCGCGGGCGAAGGTGTCGGCCCAGGATTCTCCTCCGTTGGCGGGTGAGAAGTGGGGGTCTCCGGCGGCGTGGAGGCGGGCTTCTTCGGGGTGTTGGTCTTGGATTTGTTGGAAGGTGAGGCCTTCGAGGTGGCCGAGGGCGCGTTCGCGGAGGGCAGGTTCGAGTTGGATTTGGTCGGACTGGTCGATGGGTGCGGTGAGGAGTTTGCAGGTGTCGTGGGCGCGGCCGAGGTCGGAGGTGTAGATGGCGTCGAAGGAGAGGTTTTCGGAGGCGAAGCGTTGGCCGAGGGCTTTCGCTTGGTCGCGACCGTTTTCGGTGAGGGGGGAGTCGGAGTGGCCTTGCCAGAGTCCGGAGCGGTTCCATTCGGTTTCGCCGTGGCGGATGAAGTAGAGTTCGGTCACGGGGGAGACGCTTGCGGATGGAGCGGTGGAGACAAGGGAAAACTTTGTGTCGCTGTTGACTCAGAGGGAGGGTGGTGGTGAATGAGGGGTGGTGAGTTTTGAGTTGTCGGAGAAGGCTTTGATGGAGATGGGGGGGTGGAAGGTGATGAAGGAGGCGCGGGCGATTTGGCGAGCAGGAGGGGCGCGGGAGGCGAAGTTTGAGAATGGGGTGTTGGAGGCGAAGATGAAGGGGACGGGGAAGACGGGGATGGTGCGGGCGAGGATTCGGTCGGCGAGTGATGTGGAGAATTTGTGTGGGTGTCGGATGGCGCGGCGGGAGGGAGCGGTTTGTGAGCATGTGATTGCGGCGGGGTTGGAAGTGTTGGATGCGCGGTCGGCTGCGGAGGAGGCGGTCGTTGAGGAGAAGGTGGTCGTTTCGGAGGATTGGCCGGAGTGGGTGGTGGAGGAGAGGAAGGGGGCGCGTGCGGTGAGGTTAGCGGTGTTGTTGCCGGTGAAGGTTGAGCGGGCGTGGGATGCGGGGCAGTTGCAGGTGGGGGTAGAGGTGGAGGATGTGGAGTCGGGGGAGCGGGTGATGTTGAATGGGTGCAGGGGGGAGGTGTTGTTTGTGAGTGAGGCGGATGCGGCGGTGTTAGAGGTGTTGCAGGCGATGAGTCCGCAGGAGGTGCCGGGGGTGGGGTTTTTGGGGCGGGAGTTGTTTTTGCAGTTGTTGAGTGGGTTGGCGGGGCATGGGCGGGTGATGTTGGGGCGGAAGGAGGAGGTGAGG
>JBCCZX010000155.1:0-7318 GCA_039186735.1 Verrucomicrobiota bacterium
CCCTCAAACGCCCGCGTCAAAGTCAACTCATCCGCAAACTCCAACCCGGCTCCCGCCGGCAAACCCTGCGCCAACCGCGTCACCACACAGTTTTTCCCGCTCAACGCATCCGCCAGATAACTCGCCGTCGCCTCTCCCTCCACATCCGCTCCCACCGCCAAAATCACTTCCACCCGCTCCTCACTCGCCGCCACCCGCCTCAACAACTCAGCAATCCTCAAATCATCAGGCGTCACATGATCAAGCGGCGACAACTTCCCTCCCAGACAATGATACCGTCCCGCAAACGCCCCCGCCCGCTCGATCGGCAACACTTCCGCCGGCTGCTCCACCACACAAATCCGCGCATCATCGCGCCGCGGATCATCACAAACCGGACACCCCGCCTCGGTGGCAAAAAATCCACATCGCGCACAGTTCCGAATCTCACCCTCCGCCTCCTGCAAAGCCTTCGCCAACTCCGACGAATTGCCCTTGCTATTCTGCAACAACCAAATCGTGATCCGTTCCGCACTCCGTGGTCCCACCCCCGGCAAACGCTTCAGTTCCCCAATCAACTGCCTCACCGGCTCAGGATAATCAACTCGCGCCACACCCCATCCATCCCCTCATTCCCCTCTCCTCGCAACCCCCCAAGCTGCCAACCGTCGTCAGCCCGCCGAACTCCGATTCACACCCCGTTTCGAATCCTCAATCGAAATCACCTTCTCAGACCCCGCCAATTCCTCCGCCAAACGCTCGCGATGACGCACATCCAGAATCGCTCCCGCTCCCGCCCAAACCAATGCAAACAACACCGGTACCGGGTCCCAAAATCGGCCCCACAACGCCAAAATCGGCGCCATCGTCGCCACCAAAATCAGGCCCGAAATCAACAACATCACTCGCCGCGTCACCCCCGGACTTCCCTCGATTCCCCACACCACCAAAGCCACCATCCCGACCAAGACTCCCAACGTAAAAACTCCCCCCGCAGCCACCGTCTCCATCGCCGGAAATCCTGCCCCCTCAAACACCCCCCGCAGCCAACCCGCGACCGGCGCACGCAGATTTAACAACAACATCAACAGCCCGAGAATGACGCCACTCCCGCCCGCCAACCACGGATGGCCGGATTGTCCTGATGCACTGCGCTCCATTGAACTCGCCGGATCATCCCTGATCCGTTTGGCGAGGGTAACTCAACACCACCTGTTCACTCAAGAACTTATCAGGATCGGCCACCGCCTCCGCCGGCAACTCAAACTCCCGCTGCCCCGTATTCTTCTCAATCAACTTCAGGCCAAACTGATAATCCTCAAATTTCTCCCGACACACCTGCAACACACTCCGGCCCTGCTCCCCAGCCTTCTCCGTCAACGCCGCGATCGCCCCGTCCGTCAACTTCACCAACACCCCATGCTTCTCCTCAAACTCCCGCTGCCAAATCTCCACTTCCTTCCGGTGCTTCTCCACTTCCACCCGCTCTCCCATCTCCGCAAATCGCGCCAAATGCCTCTCCCGCTCATCGAACAACTCGCGATTAATCACCAACTCACTCACCGCCGTCCCTGGCAATTCAAACTTAAAATCCCGCAACTGCCTCTCCAACACCGTCATCAACGCCCGCGCCCCCGTCTCTTCCTTCTCCGCCAAATCCGCAATCATCTCAATCGCATCATCCTCAAACTTCGCATCGATCCCATACGCCTCAAACTCCCGCTCATACTGCCGCAAAATACTCCCTTCAGAATAATTCAGAATCTCCACAAAATCCCTCGCCGTCAACTTCTCGCAAATCACCCGCACCGGCAAACGCCCCACAAACTCCGCCTCGAACCCAAACTCCACCAAATCCCGCGTCTCCACCTCGCGAAAGCTCTCCCCATCCATCACCGCCTCCGATATCTCCGCCCCAAACCCCATCTGCCCACTCTTCAACCGCTGCTGCACCACTTTCTCCAAACCTGAAAACGCTCCACTCACAATGAACAAAATATGCCGCGTGTTGATCGTATCCTTCTGCGGACCACCACCCGAACGCATCTGCATCATCGCCTTCATCTGCGCCCGCATATCCATCGGATTCGTCATCGGCACCTCCGTCTCCTCCATCAACTTCAACAAAGTCGTCTGCACCCCGCGCCCACTCACATCCCGTCCCATCGTCCCCGGCTTCCCTGCCAATTTATCCACCTCGTCGATATAAATGATCCCATACTCCGCCAACTCCACGTCCCCATCCGCCTTCTGCACCAGATCCCTCACCAAATCATCCACATCGCCCCCCACATACCCCGTCTCCGAAAATTTCGTCGCATCCGCCTTCACAAACGGCACCCCAATCAAGTCCGCAATATGCTTCACCAAATAGGTCTTCCCCACCCCCGTCGGCCCCACGATCATCACATTCTGCTTCTGATACTCCAGCCCCTCCGGCAACTGCCCCCCATTTTCCTCCTCCAAGACCCGCATCTGTTTCGCATGGTTGTAATGATCACAAACCGCAATCGCCAACGCCTTCTTCGCCTCATCCTGCCGAATCACAAACCGGTCCAAGTGCGCCTTCACCTCCCTCGGCAACAAATCAAATTCAAAGATCGAACTCGCATCCGAAATCACACGCTCCTCCGTCTTCTCCTCCTCCTGCACCCGCGACGACTCCTCACCAAATCCCCCCATCTCAAAGCTCACGTTCCCGAATTTTCCAAAGAAATCCTCAAACGCCCGCTTCAACTCGTCCGGCGACTTCGGGCTCTCCGGCTTTTCAGGTTTATCCTCTGCCATCCCCAACCCTCTTCTCTTTTCCACGAATGACAACCCGCTTTCCCTCAGAAAAACCGCCCCTACCCCCTCGCTCCATTTCCCACTTGGCCTGCCTGCCTCTCCCCGCCAAGCTCCTCCCCCGCGCACAACCAAATGATTCAAGTCGAGGACCTCACCAAACGGTATCGCTCCCATACCGCTGTCGACTCCATCTCCTTCGAAGTGAAGGAAGGTGAAGTCGTGGGCTTTCTCGGCCCCAACGGTGCCGGCAAAACCTCCACCATTCGCGTCCTCACCGGCTACCACCCACCCACCAGCGGCGCCGCCAGCATCGCCGGTCACGACATCTTCCGCCAATCCCTCGCTGCCCGACAAAACATCGGCTACATGCCCGAAAACGTCCCCCTCTACCGCGACATGCGTGTTCGCGAGTTCCTCAAACACCGCGGCATCATCAAAGGACTTCGCGGCACCAAACTCCGCGAACGTCTCGACCAAGTCATCGAAGAATGCGGCCTCGTCGAAGTCCGTCGCAAAATGATCAAAACCCTTTCCAAAGGCTTCCGCCAACGCGTCGGCCTCGCCGATGCCCTCGTCCACGATCCCCCCCTCCTCATCCTCGACGAACCCACCAACGGACTGGACCCCAACCAGATCCGTTCAATCCGCAACCTCATCAAATCCCTCGCAAAAGAGCGCACCATCTTTCTCTCCTCCCACATTCTCTCCGAAGTCGAAATGATCTGCCAAAAAGTCATCATCATCGACCAAGGCCGCATCAAAGCCCACGACACCCCCGCCAATCTCGTCTCCAACCTTCGTGCTGCCGGCCACATCTCTCTCGAAATCGATGCCCCCACCGCCGAACTCAAAGCCGCTCTCAACAACCTCCCTCACATCAAAAAAGTCACCCTCGAAGACTCCTCTTCCCGCTGGACCAAGGCCACCCTCCTCGTCGAGGCCGATACCGAAACCCGCCCTCGCATCGCAAAACTCGCCCAAGAAAAATCCTGGCCCATCCGCACCCTCCACCGCCACCAAGGAACCCTCGAAGACGTCTTCGTCGAACTCACCCTCCGCGACTAACAACCATGCGCATCCTACTCAATCTCTACCGCAAGGAACTGAAGGGCTACTTCTATTCCATCTTCGGTTGGGTCGTTCTCGCCTTCGTCGCCCTCATGCAAGGCCTCTCCCTCTCCACCGCCATGAAAGGTCTCGCCGACCAACCCGTCGCTCAATCCCTCGTTTACGTCACCTTCCACACCCCCAACTTCTGGTTCTACTTCCTCTTCATCTTCCCCCTCATCACCATGCGCCTCTTCGCCGAAGAAGAACGCTCCGGCACCCTCGAGACCCTCCTCACCGCTCCCCTCAACACCTGGCAAGTCGTTCTCTCCAAATACCTTGCTGCCATCACTTTCTACCTCGCCCTCCTCATTCCCACCGCCCTCCACTTCACCCTCTTCCCCCTTATCACCGATATCCCCGCCCCTTTCTCACAAGGCAGCTTCTGGGGCAGCCTCCTCATTCTCACTCTCATGGGGCTCTTCTTCACCGCCCTCGGCCTTCTCGGCTCCGCTCTCACCTCCTCCCAAATCATCGCCGGCATCATCACCATCGCTCTCCTCGTCTTCCACTACTTCCTCGGCTACGTCCCTGTCATCTGGGGCGACTCCTTCGCCGCCGCAGGCATCTTCCGCGCCCTCTCCTCCCAACAACACCTCGCCGACTTCACCACCGGACTCATCAGCACCCAAGCTCTCGCCTTCTACCTCCTCGCCGCCTCCTTCACCGTCTTCCTCACTCATCACCTCGTCGACTACCGCCGCTGGAAAAACTAACATGAAACCCATCTCCCGCATCGGCACCGGTAGCCTTGCCATCATCCAACTCGTCCTCGCGCTCATCATCTTCCTGAGCTTCACCTACCTCACCACCCAATTCGTCAAGGTCGGGGACTTCTCAAAAGACCGCGACTTCTCTCTCTCCGATCTCTCCCTCAAAATCCTCGCCGAACCCAAGCTCTCAAACCGCGAGTCACCCCTTCTCCTCACCGTCGCCGTCCGGAAGTCCTCCCCCCACTTCGAACGCGTCCGCCGCGTCGCCCAAGAATTCGCCCGCAAATCCAACGGGCACATCCAAACCATCATCCTCGACCCCATCCGCGAACCCGACGCCGCCACTCGCCTCGCCTCCAGTCACGACCTCATCCTCAACCAGGATCTCCTCGTCCTCGACGCCCGCTCGCCAGACGCCTCCCAACCCGACCCCTCCCTCACCAAGTTCATCCCTCTAGAAGACCTCATCCTCTTCCGCACCGACTCCAATAACCAACGCCGTCCCGTTGGCTACCAAATCGAAGACCGCATCTCCACCGCCCTCCTCTCCCTCGCCGAAGGACAACCGCGCAAACTCTACTTCCTCGCCGACAAATCACCCCTCGACTCCTCAGGACCCGAAACCCCCTGGGACGTCCTCTCCGACACCCTTCGCCGCCAAAACCTCCTCCTCGTCCCCATCGAAATCGCCCAAATCGTAACCATCCCCACCGACGCTGAAGGAGTCGTCGTCGTCTCCCCCGCCTACGACTTCGACGACCGCGAACTCGCCATCCTCGAAGAATACTTCTCCCGTCCCGGTGCCGCCTTCTTCGCCTGCCTCGACCCCGCCCATCGTCCCGACCGACTCCGGGCCTTTCTTCGCCGCCACGGCATCACCCCGAACAACGACCGCATCCTCACCGTCTCTAACAGCCGCACCCTCAGCCGCATTCCCGCCCTCTTCACTACCTTCGAAGGCACAAACGAAGGCCTTCACGGACAAGCCACCACCTTCGAAGGCCCCACCTGCTCTCTCAGCGTTCGCGAAATGGCCGAAGACCTCGCCTCCCAAAACATCACCCCCATCATCCTCATCCAATCCGCCGAAAACTACTGGGGCGAGACGCGCTTTCGCGAACTCGGTAGCCTCCCCTCCTTCGACTCCAGCGAAGACCTCAAAGGCAACCCCGGCCTCCCCATCGCCGCCGCCTCCATCAGCGGCGATGCCACTTCCGACGAAGCCGCCGCCGCCGCCTCCCGCATGGTCGTCATCGCAAACGTCCACTTCCTTCACCCCGACCGCTTGCGCGAAGAACAACTCGACTTCGTCAAAAACTCCATCAACTGGCTCATCGGCCGCGAAAACCTCGTGGGCGTCGGCCCCCGCGGTCTCCGCACCTACAAACTCAACCTCGTCTCGCCCGAAGTCTCCTTCCTCAATCGCCTCAACCTCTTCATCCTACCTGCCTCCCTGCTCTTCATTGGCCTCCTCGTCTGGAACAACCGTCGCGCTTGATTCACTCAAAACGTCCCAACCTCCCCGCCAAGGCCACCACTCAATTCCCCTCACCTCCTTCTTGTAATCATACGGCGACTGTTCAACCGTCGCATATCCACTGTAATAAAAATCGAGCCCCCGCTCCCGCGCATAAGCCAACTCCGCCAACATCGTAAACACCCCCAACCTCCTCCGGCTCTCCTCCAAATCAAAAAACGCATAAATACTCGAACAACTCCTCTTCCCCACATCCAAATAACTCGCCGCAATCAAACGCCCTTCCAACCGCACACTCACCTGCCGGCATTCACACGGAATCCCATTCGGCTGCTCCCCCAAGAACACTTCCAAATTCTCCGGCACATTGTCCCGAAACCGCTCCTTATGCCGGTGAAACAAATCCCGCTCCTCTCCCCCCGGCTGCGCCGGCTCCACCTGCACCTCCACATCCTCATTCCTTCGCCAAGTCCGCCGCTGACTCTTCGACATCTTCCAAGCCGCCAAACTCAACCGCAGCGGAAAGACTCGCTTCCACCGCTCCTCTTGCCACATCAAACTGTATCGAAAAAACTGCGCCCCAAAGTGCCTCCACCCCTCCTTCCACAATCGGTCCATCACCTCTCCCTGCACCGCCTCCAGCTCAGCTCGCTCACTGAGCAAAGGCCAATTCTCCGGCAAGGGTTCAAAAATTTCCACACCCCAACCTCCGTCAGCTTCTTCCCCTCCTCCACAAAAAAAACCAGCGGGCGACTCACCCAGCGGCCTCTAACAAAAGCACAACCTCACGAAATTCACCGACGACGACGCACAATCAACAAAAGCCCAATCGCACCCAGAAGCACCGTCGAAGGCTCGGGATTCACCACATGCTCAACCTCAACAACTTCATCACCAACGAACATCTTTTGCCCGTCATCTCCAAACAAGGAATGCGACAAAACAAGTCCAATCAGAACCACTTGTGAACATCGTGCAGGGAACAGCTTCTTCACCCGGCGACCTAAGCGAAAAGCTCACCCAAAAACCACTTCTTCTCAAATCCCTCTCATCCTCCAATCATCAACCATTCCGTGATATCACTGTGTCCTCCAGAATGAGTTCCGAACGAAAATTCCTCAATCAGCGAATCTGAAACTCCCACTTCCCCACGGTTGCAAGCCTCTATCATCCACTCGCTCTGAGTGACTTCCACCCACAACCGAACAAAAATCGCTCCCCAGCAAACTCAAAAAAGCTGAGAAGAGAGCCATTC
>JBCCZX010000156.1:0-7294 GCA_039186735.1 Verrucomicrobiota bacterium
CCGCCGTCCGCTGCAAAACATCCTCCTGACTCTCCATCAAGCGCCCGTGGCCGGCCAACAACTCATCCAGCAACTCCGCCTTCTTCAACAAATCCGCATGCCCCGCCAACAACCTCTCCTGCCCCGCTGCCAACTCATTCACCGGCCCCGGCACCACCTTCCCCTGCTCCTCCAAAGCCGCCGTCCGCTCCACCAAAACCGTCTGCGCCTCCTGCAACCTTCGATGACCACTCATCAACTCATCCAACAAAGCCGTCTTCTTCAACAAACCCTCATGACTCTCTAACAACTGCTTCTGGCCTCGCGCCAAATCCTCCAACGCATCCCCGGAAACACCCCCCTCTCCCCTCCCGCTGCCCGCCTCCAAGGCCTTCGTCCGGACCAACAAATCCTCCTGACCCTTCAACAAACCCTGATAACCCGCCAACAACTCCTTCTGCCCCGCCTCCAAACGCCCCAACACATCCCCCAAAGTCTCCAAATCCTCCTGCCGCTTCTTCGCCACCTCCCCACCCACATTCTGAATCACCCCCCGCGCTACCTCAAAGGGCGACTTCGCACCCTCCGTCCGCTTCGGCGGAAGCCGCGTCGCCCCCGGCACAACCTTCCCACTCACCTTCTCACTCTTCCCCGACCGAATCCCCCGCACCGGCACCGCCACACCTGGCATCTCCGCACGCCGCTGCACGATCGATCCACAACCGCGACATTCCGACTGCTCCGATGGGGAATTCGTCTGGAAAGACACAATTCTCCCACAATTGGCACAACTAGCGTTGGTCATTGAAAAGGGTGAAAGTGAAGTCTGTCAGACTGACAAACAAAGAGCAAGACCCAAGCACTTCTGACAATCACACAATCCATTCTTTTTAAAATTCCAAATCATTAATCCAAAAACTCCCCCTTGTCTTTCCCCCCACCCCACCAAAGATCTCCCCATGTCGCAAACACATCCTTTCCTCTCCCAAGACTTTCACATCCGCTGGTCCCACCTCACCCCCGAACACGTCGCCGCCGACGTCAAACTCGCCATCGCAAACGCCCGCACCGCCATCGAAACCATCAAAAACACCCCCAACGACTCCCTCACCTACGCCAACACCTTCCAAGCCCTCGAACAATCCACCACCGACCTCGACCACGCCTGGGGCCGCCTCAATCACCTCGACTCCGTCTCCAACTCCACCCCCCAACGCGACGCCCTCAACGAACTCCTCCCCCTCGTCTCCGAATTCACCTCCTCCATCCCCCTCGACGACGCCCTCTGGCAAAAACTCAAAGTTTTTAAAGAAAGCCCCGCCGCCGCCGCACTCCCCCCCATCGACCAAAGATTCCTCGAAGAATCCTGCCACGACTTCATCTCCTCCGGCGCCGACCTCCCTCCCGACAAGAAAGCCCGCATCGCCGAAATCTCTGCCGAACTCGCCCAAATCACCCAAAAATTCTCCGAAAACGTCCTCGACTCCACCAACGCCTTCGAACTCCTCATCACCGACGAATCCCGCCTCGCCGGCCTTCCAGACACCGCCAAAGCCGCCGCCGCTCAAGACGCCGCAACCAAGGGCCACGAAGGCCAATGGCGCTTCACCCTCCAAATCCCCTCCCTCCTCCCCGTCCTCCAACACGCCGACGACACCGCCCTCCGCCAGGAAATCTGGCAAGCCTACTCCCAAATCGCCAGCACCGGCGACCACAACAACACCGACCTCATCTGGCAAATTCTCCGCCTCCGCCAGGAAAAAGCCGAACGACTAGGTTTCTCCAACTTCGCCGACCTCGTCATGCAACGCCGCATGGCCAAAAACGGCCAAACCGCCCTCGGCTTCACCCACGACCTCCACGCCCGCATCAACCAAGCCTTCAAAAAAGAAACCGAAGAACTCCAAAACTACCAAGCCGAAAAAACCAACACCACCCCCGGACCCATGCAACCCTGGGACCTCTCCTACTGGTCCGAAAAACGCCGCAAGGAACTCTACCATTTCGACGAAGAAGAACTCCGTCCCTACTTCTCCGTCCAAAACGTCATGCAAGGCATGTTCGCCATCACCTCCAAACTCTTCGGCATCACCATCTCCGAAAAAGACACCATCTACTACGAATCTCCGAGCAACGACTCTACCAACGCCGTCGAAACCTGGGACCCCGAATGCTCCTTCTACGAAATCCACGATACCGAATCCGGCGACCACCTCGGCTCCTTCTACGCCGACTGGCATCCCCGCGAAACCAAACGCGGTGGTGCCTGGATGAACTACCTCAAAACCGGCCTCCCCCCTCAAAACAACCAACCCCGCACCCCCCACCTCGGCCTCATCGTCGGCAACATGACCAAACCCGTCGGCGACCAACCCGCCCTCCTCACCCACCGCGAAGTCGAAACCATCTTCCACGAATTCGGCCACCTCCTCCACCACCTCCTCTCCGACGTCCCCGTCAAATCCCTCGCCGGCGTCAACGTCCCCTGGGACTTCGTCGAACTCCCCTCCCAATTCATGGAAAACTTCTGCTGGGACCGCCAATCCCTCGACTTCTTCGCCCGCCACCACCAAACCAACGAACCCATCCCCGAACCCCTCTTCCAAAAAATGCTCGCCGCCCGCAACTACCAGTCCGCCTCCGCCTGCATGCGCCAACTCTCCTTCGGCAAGCTCGACCTCGAACTCCACATCAACCTCCCCCAATACCTCGACCGCGACCTCGACGAAGTCGACCGCGAAATCCTCGCCGACTACCGCGCCCAACTCGCCACCTACGGCCCCTCCCGCGCCCTCAGCTTCAACCACCTCTTCTCCAGCCCCACCGGCTACGCCGCCGGCTACTACTCCTACAAATGGGCCGAAGTCCTCGACGCCGACGCCTTCACCCGCTTCCAAAACGAAGGCGTCCTCAACGAACAAACCGGCCGCGACTTCCGCAACAAAATCCTCGCCGTCGGCAACTCCCAACCCGTCGACCAAACCTTCCGCAACTTCATGGGCCGCGACCCCGACCTCACCGCCCTCCTCACCCGCTCTGCCCTCGCCTAACCAGCCAAGATTTCCCCAAGTCGGTAGATCGGCTTCGACGAAGCCGCAGCGAATTGTCCAACCCCGGTTGGCGAATCACCCAAAACGCTCCGGTAGCACGGACCACCCCAGGTCCGCATCCACCATCATCGACTCCAGCAACGTTAAAGGCCACCCAACCGCTACCGGGAGCGCATTTCCGACTCCTGATTAAGATTTCTAATCATCTGAAAAATTCGACTCGGAGCGGGTAGCGGGTTGGTGTGCGCCGTCTTGTTCTCCGTGATTCTTATCCTTCAACCTTCGTCGCGCCATAAAGGTTCACGCTGGGAGATAGAACCTCTTCTGGCCACTCCTTAGATTGTAGCTCAAGCTTGAATGAGACTTTCACTGTTTCTCCTGGTTTGACTGTCCGCTTGAGCACTTTGAGTTCTTCTGAAAGCATATTTCGCTCTTTGTCCCGTAAGAAAGCACTCACGTTTAAATCCTTCCAAGTGATATCACTGATATTTCGGAATTCCGCCTCGACTGTTAAAAAGTCATCGTTCCCCTTTCGGCTAACTCCTAATCTCGAATCTGTAAAACTGTCGTTAACCCCATCATAAGAAATCTTTTTGTTGTCCAGCCAATCTTGAACGTGCTTTGGCGGCTGTTCGTTCAGTGAGAAATAGAATTCTTCGATTTGTTTCGCCACAAGTTTTCGGTTGTTCCCAGTCTCGTAAACGGACTGAATGGATTGGTCCTTGCAAATCCCGCTTTCAATAAAATTGCGAATCATCATGACCACTTGTTGTTCCTCACCTTTAGCAACCAGATTTCCTTTTAGGAGCGCTGCGAGCTGCCAGCGGACAATATCTTGATTATCAATTTCACTACAGGCATGACGCCCGAGTAGAACAGTTGCTGCACATCCAAGAATTAGCCCGAGGAGAAGTGAGAGTGCTAACTTCATTTTTTGGAGAACGTTTGAGGTGAGGGACCGCTGACCATCAGCGGACTCCGATACTTATAAAATGTTCAAGCTACCAAGCAAAGCCAAACTCACGACGGGTCAGCGGTCCCTCTCCACTGGCTTGTTAGCTCCGTTTGGTTTTGAAGTCGTCTAGGGTCTTCGCACTAGGAAATGCCCGCGAGAACTTCCACATCGCCTTTCTGTTCTTTGATCGGAAGAAGGTCGCGGAGCTATCCCATGCAACAAGTTCACACTCTGCTTGAGGGTGCTGAATCTCATAGTTGGGCTCCCACAACCTTGGCTCTTCAGCAACAGGAACTATCGAGGTGTCGATCTCAGAAGCGGGAAGCCTGAAACCTGAGAAGACACCCCAAATACTCTGCATATCGGGGATACTCTGAAGAATATCATCTAACTCCTGTCCACTAATCAAAAACGGGACGCCCGACTGAAATAACTCAGGTGTAGGACACCCCTCGAAGTCCGATACCATCCAAGCGAGTGGGATGTGATACCCATGGAGCGGAGGCAACACTTCAGCTAGCTTGGTGTGGAATGGAAAAGGACTATCTGCTCCGTAAATGATCATTCCTTTGAGCTAACGTTTGAGGCCTGCCACCTACTGCAGGCGGCGCGATCTCGAAACACGGTTTAAGGTTGTAGCGTTCATTCAGATTTCAAGTCCACAGCGGCAGTAGGTTGGTCAGCGCCGCCTTCCATGAGAAGGCAGTCAATGGATAACTTCAAAATTTCAATTTTGCAATCAGTCGATGGTTGGGGATGTTGTGGGTTGATCTTTGGTTTCTGAGTTCATGAACAGGGAGTCCTGGCTTCCATTCGCACTCTTCTTAGGAACCTCTGATTTTGAGTTTCGGTGCATGATTTGATCCGTGTTCTTTCCTGCCAAAAGAGATGGGGACGCTGCCTACTTGTTCTCGCACTTCATCCGGTTCCGGTGGTGCCTGCGGTGCTCCACAGTCGTCCCCAAAAACCTTCGTGCCGGCGCGGCTTCGCAGTCGTCCCGGAAGTCCGTTCCTCTCTGTTCACAAAGTTCATTTCCTTCACGCGCTTTGCAGTTGCGGGAGATATTCGGCTTCCTTTTGCCAGAGGGTCATCATCACCACCGCCAGCTTACGGGCCGTAGCGACCACCGCTTTCTTCTTCGCTCCCCGGCCCCCGCGTTCGGCGAGGGCGAGCCCTTTGGTCCGCAGGTCACAGTCTTCACCGAAGGGACCTAGCAGGTATTGCGCGGCGCTCACGAGCAGTCTCCTTAAGTATGCATCCCCGGCCCTTGATATCCCCAGTTCCTTGTCGAGCTTGCCAGACTGGTCCCGTTTGGGAACCAGCCCCAGCCACGCTCCCACGTCTCGGGGCCGTTCGAAACGGGTCGGGTCACCAACGGTGAGCACGAAGCACAACGAGGTCATCGGACCAATGCCACGGATTTGCTGCAGGCGTTGCGTCTCGGGATACTTTTCCTCGCAGAGTCGATGGATCTCACGTTCCAGCTCGCGGATTTGTTCTTTCATGGCATCCAGCACCCGCAAAGAAGGTTCAATCATGGCTAGGACCTCGGGATGCTTCGCTAGCACCTCGCGGGCGCGCTTTGCAAAGCTGGTGGTCTTCGGTGAGGGCAGGCGCAGGCCGAGGCTTTTCAGGGTGAAACGAATCGCACTGATGATGTCGACCCGTTGCCGCACAAGGTTGTCGCGCAGCTTCAGGCGTAAGAGGTCTTGCTGGCGTTCGGCATCGGTGTGCTGGATGGGGTAGAGCAGTTGAGGATCAAAACGACCGATTCGCGCCAACATGTGGGCATCGGCCTCATCACTCTTACGAGAGCTCTGGTAAATAGCGCGCAGCTTCCGGGCATTAGCAACAAGCACTTCCAGACCGAGTTCCTCGAGAAGGCGGCTTGTCCAAGGTGAATGCATCCCGACCTCCATCGCCACCCGCGCACCGGGATAATCGGCCGCAAGCCGGTGCAAGCTTTCGCGGCAGTTGGTGATGGCTTTTTCTTCAGTGATCTCGCCATCTTCATTCAAGACGCAGACGGCGTGCTTGCGGTCTCCGAGGTCGAGTCCGATAGTGATCTTGGGGATGGTGGTCGATGAGGTCGTTTTCATAGCAGTCTCAGTCTGGCCAAGGGAATCACTCCCCGCCAGACGCTGCCTTCTCATCTAATCTTGTTCGCCTGGTTCGCGATTTAGTCGGAGAACGTCACCCCGCTTTCCCGCATGCAAAGGGATTTGGTGCCCTTTCACTTGAAGAGAAGATCCCCGAATCCCCAAATCAGCGTGCCCATGACCGCAATTGCTGCATCAATTCTAAATGTATTCCGCTTAATTCTGGCCGCCGAATTCTTCTCTCTTCTGCCGGAAAATGCCTTCGTAAAGGAATGGATCATTATATCGGTGACTAATTCCGGAGTGCGCTCGAATGAGCCGTCGTTCGCACGCTTCTTAGCTTCAAATTCGTCCTCTTCGATGGCCTTTAGGATCTCGTTGCAATACCGAATGTCGGAGTCAACTCGGCCTTCTACACCGTGAATTCCAAATCCGATGCCAACAACGATGATGAGGGATCCGAACCGAGAGAACCAGATTCCGTCGCTCATCCAGTTCGCAACAGCAATCCCGGTAAGAATAAGAACAAGGGCGATAGCCACATAGTAGAGGGCTGAGATGTGAAAACCCCACTGCCTCGCGTAGAGCCAAATCGATAGCTTTGGGAATCTCGGGCGCCATGGCTTGAGTTCAATCGCCATCATCTCGGCGTTACTCATATCCGGTTTAGCGTTTTCCTCTTCCATTCATCCGTGGCGGTTTGCGTATCGAGTGCGCCGTCTTTTTGATCCGAACAGTAGGTGTTGAACAGCGCCCGAAGGGCGTCGGTTCCAACCCCCCTATTTGTCCCCCCGCTCTCCCTGCCGTCGATTCTAATCACCGCCAAAAATGGTCAAGTCTTAAAATGTTCTTTTGAACATTTTTAACTAACCTACCTTCTCCTCACAACTCCCGCAAATACCCAAACGTATAAATCCCCGTCGCATGCCCGTCCCCCCACCGAAACTGAATCGCATACCCCCCCACCACCTCCCAACTCACCAACTCGAACGCCCGCGGCCCGTAACTCACCTCCGGCCGCACCACCCCGCCCAACGCATCCGGCTCCCCTTGGCAATTCGCACACGGGCACGCCCGCCGCAGCGCCTCCAACCCAAGATAACTCTCCTCCCCGGCCCCCCGCGCCAGAGCCAGGTGGGCCCCCCTGACAACCGCGGTGGGCAGCACAATCGCGCGCATCGACTCAAGTTCTTGCAGTCCCAAGCGCTCCC
>JBCCZX010000157.1:0-7262 GCA_039186735.1 Verrucomicrobiota bacterium
AAGCCTCCTCCGCATCCTTCGACACCCCCCCCCCACTCCCCCCCCCCGACAATAAGGACAACCCCGCCGCTCCCGCCATCAACACTTGGACTCGAATACGCATCTCCTCGCCTTCTACACCACATCCGGAACAGAAAACATCGAAAAAGCTCGCTCAAGACTGCCCTCCCGTCCCATTCCTGCTAAGCTTCCATCCCGTGGCAGGAAAAACCGATTTGCGCTCCCTCAACCGCGACGAGCTCGCCCAATCCCTCGCGGAACTCTCTCAACCCGCCTACCGCTGCAATCAAATCCTCGACTGGCTCTGGAAAAAAAAGGCCGCCTCTCTCGAGGAAATGTCCAACCTCCCCACATCCCTCCGCCAGTCTCTCTCCGAAAAACACCCCCTCTCCTCCCCGGAACTCACCCGCACCCAAGGCTCCCAAGACACCACCCGCAAACTCCTCCTCAAACTCCAAGACGGTCGCTTCGTCGAATGCGTCCTCATCCCTGCCTCGCCCGCCCTCTACGGCGACAGATCCGACCGCCTCACCCTCTGCGTCTCCTCACAAGTCGGCTGCGCCTTCGGCTGCAAATTCTGCGCCTCCGGTCTCCTTGGCTTCACCCGCAACCTCTCCCCAGCCGAAATCGTTTCCCAAATCATCCTCGCCGAAAACCTCGCCGGCGCCCGCATCAACAACCTCGTCTTCATGGGCATGGGCGAACCCCTCGCCAACATCAACAACCTTCTCCGCGCCATCGAAATCATCACCTCACCCTGGGGCCTCGGAATCGGCGCCCGCCACCTCACCGTCTCCACCTCCGGCCTCGTCCCCCAAATCAAAAAACTCGCCGACTTCCCCCGCCAAATTCGTCTCGCCATCTCCCTCCACGGAGCCACCGACGAAGTCCGCTCGAAAATCATGCCCGTCAACGAACGCTGGCCCATCGACCAACTCTTCGAATCCCTTCGCTACTGGAACTCTCGTAGAAAACAACACCTCACCCTCGAATACATTCTCATCCAAAACGTCAACGACCACCTCGACCAAGCCCGTATCCTCGGCCGTCGCGCGCGAAGCATCCACGCCAAAGTCAACCTCATCCCCTACAACACCGTCGACGGCCTCGACTGGGTCCGCCCCAGCGAAGACCACTGCCGAAAATTCCAATCCATCCTCTCCGAGGCTGGCGTCTCAGCAACCCTCCGCCTCGAAAAAGGCCACGATATCGACGCCGCCTGCGGACAACTCCGCCTCAAGGAAGAACTCTCCAAACCCCATCAAAACGGGATATCATCATCATCATCCTCATAACTTCCCCCCCCACCCCCACCTCCGCCCTGCGGCGGTGCCTGTCCTCGGCCTCCACTTCCACCTCCTCCACCCGAAGAACGTCCACCACCACCACCACCACCACCACCCCCTCCTCCTCCACCGCCTCCGCTGCCTCCCACAAACTGCATAGCCTCACCCACCACCTTTAGCTTACTCCGCCGCTGCCCGGTCGACTTATCGTCCCAAGAATCCAACTGCAAACGACCTTCAATAAAAACCCCCCGCCCCATCTGCAAAAACTGATTCGCCACCTCCGCTTGCCGCCCCCACAAAGTCACATCCACCTAAGTCGTCTCCTCCGTCCGCTCTCCTCCCTCACCCCCGCCACGGATCCGATTAATGGCCAAGGCCAAATCCGCAACCGCCGTGCCTTTCGGAGTATATCGCAACTCAGGGTCACGAGTCAGATTCCCCATCAAAAAAACCTTATTCAAATTGGCCATAGTTCAAAACCCTATCGACACCCCTCGAAAGGGTCCAAGCCAAAAGTCTTCCCCGCTCAGCAGAACCCCATTCAGGCCAAACGTTGATAATGCTGCAAGTGCACCACCTCGTTCAACTTCAACCGGGTCTGAATCTTATCCACCACACCGGCTTCCGCCTCAAAAATGAAATTCACATAATGTCCACCATCCAAATGGCGCGCATCATACGCAAACTTACGCTTCCCGATCTGCTGAATCTCGTCGAGCTTCGCCCCCTCTTCTTCCATTTCTTTCCCCACTGCACTGACCAAGTCATCCACGGAATTCTCATTCCCCTTCGTGTTCAGTACAATCAGACCTTCGTATTTCCTGCTCATTGTCGCTCGACTGTTCCTTCTTCTGTTGCTTTTTCGCGTTAAACTGGTTAGCGGCCGCCGCTACCCCCGACGCGCAGGCAAGCTGAAGCGCCTGAACCCCTCTGGCAAGCGTGTTTTGCACCTCTTCTCGTTCATCAGGTGGAAACTTCCCAAGAACATGTCCCACCAACCCCCCGGGAGCCGCCGCACCCACTCCAATCTTCAATCGCGGAAACTCCCGGCTCCCCAAATGCTCAATCAACGACTTGATCCCGTTATGCCCCCCGTCTCCCCCATTCTCACGAAACCTCAAGGCCCCCAACGGCAACGCCACATCATCAAAAACCACCAAAATCTGCTCCGGCTTCCACCGAAAAAAACGAGCCAAAGACCCCACCGAACGCCCACTCAAATTCATGAACGTCATCGGCTTCAACAACGTCACCCCTCCCGCCTTCGCCAGCTGACCCTCCCACTTCTTCTCCCCCTCGAAAGCCACCCCAGCCTCCCGCGCCCACAAATCAAGCACCTCAAAACCAATATTGTGGCGCGTCCCCTCATACTCCCGCCCCGGATTCCCCAATCCCACCACCAACTTCAAGTCCTCCATCACACCAACTATCCAAGCTCCCGTTAATCCAACCAACAAAAAACCCGCCAACTCGTGGCGGGTTCGAAAAAAATCAGCGTTACCTCCTCTAAATTCGTCTTCACCCAAACAACGGAGGCGTTGGGAAAATCGGCCCCAGCATCATTCCCCTCTCTGCGAAGCAAACACTCTGAAACAAAAACTCAAAAAATCCGCTCGCCGAAGCAACTTGTCCACCAGCCCTAACTCTCCCCACCTTCACCCTCGCCATCTCCGCCTTCATCCGCGCCACCCTCGCTCTTCGCCGTCCGGGTCTTCGCCACAATCGCAATCACCACATCATCCGTCACCAAGGACGTCACTCCCTCCGGCAAATTCAAATCACCCACCACTAAAGCCTCCGCTAACTTGAGATGCTCAACCCCACTATTGATGGTCTCCGGCAAATCCTTCGGCAGACACGTAATGTTCAACGAATGCAAATGCTGCTCCAACAAACCTCCCATCTTCACTCCTGCTGGCTCACCCTCCAAAACAATCGGAAGCTGCGCGTGAATCGCCGTATCATCATTCACCGCCAAAAAATCCGCATGCAAAATCCCACCCGTCAACGGGTCATGCTGAACATCCTGCACAAACGCCAACTGATTCGTCCCGCCTTCAATCTCCAAATCCACCAGGAAATTCTCCGACGCACTGTGCGAAAGCAACTCGCCAAAAGTCTTCGCATCAATCTTCAAATTCCGGTTATCCTGTCCCCCTCCATAAACAATCGAAGGCACCCATCCTTCTTTCCGCATCTGCTTGAGCAAACCCGATCCCGTACGCTTCCGTTCCTCTGCCTTGAGAATTGCCGTCTTAGCCATCGTTTTCCTATTAAAAGTTACCCCGAATTCCCTCTCGAGCCATTGCGGGGCGCGCTGATTACACTCCTCAACCCTCGATGTCAAAGAGAGAACTCACCGATTCTCCATCGTGAATCCGCGAAATCGCAGTCCCAAACAACTCCGAAAGGTCAACCACACTCACCTTTCCCTCCGCCTTCACCGGCGTCGAATTCGTTGTAATGACGTCCGTTAACGCCGAATTCGCAATCCGCTCCTTCCCCAAATCACCAATCACCGCATGCGAAACCCCCGCAAAAATCTTCTCCGCCCCATTCTCCTGCAAAATCTGCCCCGCCGCACAAAGCGTCCCTGCCGTCTCAGTCATATCATCCACAATCAACACATCCTGCCCCGCAACCTCCCCAATCAAATTCGTCGCCTCCACCTCCGTCGCATTCTTCCGGTGCTTCGCCACAATCGCCAGACCCGCCCCCAACGCCTCCGCATAAGACCTCGCCATCTTCACACCCCCCACATCTGGAGACACCACCGTCAACCTCCGCTCCTCGCCCCTCCGTTTATCCCGAAGCGTCCGCACCAACGCCGGCTTCGCATAAAGATGATCCACCGGAATATCGAAAAAACCCTGAATCTGCGCCGCATGCAAATCCATCGTCACCACCCGTTGCACCCCTGCTGCCGAAATCAGATTCGCCACCAACTTCGCCGTAATCGGCACCCGCGGCTGATCCTTCCGATCCTGACGCGCATAACCAAAAAACGGAATCACCGCCGTAATTCGCCCCGCACTCGCCCGCCTCGCCGCATCCACCATAATCAACAACTCCATCAAATTGTGATTCGTCGGCGGACTCGTCGGCTGGATAATAAACACATCCTCCCCCCGGATATTCTGGTTGATCTTCACGAACGTCTCTCCATCCGGAAACGCATTCACCGTCACATCCACCAACTCCTGACCAAGATACCCAGCAATACCTCTCGACAACTCCGAATGGGCAGAACCAGAAATCAATTTCATCACTCAATCAATTCAGCCGCTCGAGACTCACTTCGCTCCCTTCCCAAAAAGAACCGCCGGAATCGTTCGCAACAGAAGCTTGATATCCAGCCAAAGCGACCAGTTGTCGATATATTCCAGATCCATACGCACCCAGTCATCGAAACTCGAAATCTTATTCCGGCCCCCAGCCTGCCACTCACACGTGATACCCGGCTTCACACTCAAACGTCGCCGATGCTCAATCCGCTCGAACTTCTCCACCTCATAAAGTGGCAAAGGGCGCGGTCCCACCAAACTCATATCCCCCTTCAACACATTCAACAGCTGCGGCAACTCATCGATACTCAACTTCCGCAAAAAACGCCCCCACTCAAACACCCGGGGATCCTTCTCCAACTTGAATACCGGCCCGCTCATCTCATTCCCCGCCTCCTCCTTCACCTTGTCCAACTTCGCCTCTGCATCCGGGTCCATCGTCCGGAACTTATACATCGTAAAAGGTTTACCGTATCTCCCAGCCCTCTGTTGCCGGAAAAACACCGGGCCCTTCGGACTCGAAATCTTGATCCCAATCGCCGCCACCACCCACAAAATCGACGTCAACAAAATCACCACCAAAGCCCCCACCCGATCAATCACCTCCTTAAAGAAAATCGCCCAAGACAACTCCGGCGTCGACCTCAACACCAACATCGGCTTCCCCCCCAACACATCAAATGCCGGCCGCGCCACCTGCGTCCGAATGAACGAAGCCGAAATCCACGCCTCAATTCCCTGCAACTCACAAACCTCAATCGCCTTCGCCAACTGACCAAACTCCGTATGCCGCGCCAAAAACAACACCCGCGCAACCGAAGAATCCTTAATCTTATCCTCAAACTCCTCCACCGTCAGATCCCGCAAATCCAACTTGTCCACAATCTTCCACTCCGCCTTCACCTCATCCGGAGTCGACTCCAAAAACTCCTTAATCTCCCTCTCCCCCCCCGAAATAATCACCGCCTCCCGCGCATCCTCTGCCCGCACCGCCTGATAAACAATCGAACGCGTCGCCGCCTCTCGCAGCAGAATAAACATCAACATCAACGGCACCGCCGCCCCGATAATCCATCGGCTGTTCGTCATCGGTATCTTCCAGAACACCACCAAAATCCCCACCACAACCGAAACCACCATCAACGCCTGCAAGATCTGAATCGCCGAACTCCCCGCACGCTTCCGCAACGGATGCCGATAAAACCCAAAAACCTCCAAAACCACCGGCGTAAACGGAACCACAATAAACAAAACCCAAGTCAAATCCTGCAAACCAGAACTCGAACCGGCCAACTCCGGCAAACTCATCGCCGAACGGATCGGATCCCGAAGCGTCGACGCTGCAAAAAATGCCAGCCAGATGAGAGCAGCATCAACCAATTGAAGAATCTGAATGGAAAAGGATTCTTTTTTGCCGTGCTCCATAGGTGTTTGTTCAGGGTTCTCAGCGCAACTCCCAACTGAATGCTGCGTAGTCTGCCGACTCCTGCTGCGTTCTCCAGTCCGAAATCTGCGGAATTACGGCCGCGTCGATACGTGCTCCCTCAAGAAAGTCAATCTGTTGTCGCACCCACTCTTGCGCCGGCCTAACAACTTCCTTCCTCCTGTAATTTTTAGCAAAGCTATGCTTCAAAACCACACTCGCCTCCTCGAAATACGCCAGTCCCTCCTCAGGATTCCTTGCCGCCAGCCTCTCCTGCCCCCTCTTCACAAGATGCATACCGTAAGCAAAATACACTCCATACTTCTGCTCGCGCGCTCCAACTGCCCCCAAAGCTCGAAAATGAAAATTCCTCGCCTCCTCAAATTGACCCGCTTCTTCAAGAAGCCGTGCCAGATTGGCGAGTGATTCCCCATCATACGGATTGCGGGCCAAAACCCGCCGCAAATCCCGCTCCGCCTCTTCCCAGTCCCCTTCCTCAGCCTCGCGGCCCAAAACCCGGGTCACCGAAAAACGCGAGAGCTGCCGACTCGGACGAAACTCCGCATTTCTCTCACAGTAACTCCGCAACCTCGACTCCACTTCCTCCCCATTCTTCTTCGCCAACGCCATCTCGTAGCCAAGCCACTCACCACTCGCCCGCAATTCCGGAAACCCCGAAAACGCCGCTGTAAACCCAACCAATAAAACCCCTGCCAAGCCCAAAGCCTTTCCCCGAAAGCCCGTCACCTGTCCACCTTGAGTAGACATCAATCCCCCCACAAGCAAAGCGAACAGCACCAAATTGGGAGCCACATGAAGATTGAAATCCATCGCCGCCCGAAAGCTTTCCGCCACCAGCGCTCCGGCAACGGCCCCTCCAATCCAACCCGAATATCCCAAGCCAGTCTTCACCAACACCACCAAAACCGTTCCGAGCACAACCCCAACGGCAACCAGTCCCACCAAACCAAAATCCGCAACAACTTGCACATAATCGCAATGCGCCATCCGCGCATCCCCAAACCACGCCCCCAGACGCTCGCTGGCATGCCTCGGAAACAAATACGAAAAAGACTCCGCTCCTCCCCCAAACCAAAAGTGCCGCATCCAAATATCGACCCCAATTCCCGCCATCCCCAACCGGGCATCCATCTGCTTCCCAAAGTCCAGCGAGTCACTCGCCCCCCGCGGCGCCACAATCACTGGAAATCCCCAAACCGCCACCAGCGCTCCGCCAGCCAAAGCGGGGCGGGGGCGGGGGGGGGG
>JBCCZX010000158.1:0-7221 GCA_039186735.1 Verrucomicrobiota bacterium
CTCATCACAAAAAAGGCGCGGCCCCAAAAGCCGCGCCTCTTTCGTTTTTAAATTCAAATCAATTCCGGCGACCAAAAATCAACCAGAGGTAATAGAGCAGTTGCGCCAGTGACGCCAACGCTGCCACCACATAGGTCATCGCCGCCCAGTGCAACGCATCCTTCGCTTGCGCCTGCCCCATCGAACTCGTCAAACCACTACTCTCAATCCACACCATCGCCCGCTTACTCGCATCAAACTCCACCGGAAGCGTCACAAAGGCAAAAAGCGTCGTCATCGCCATCGCCGCCACAAACACCCACATCAAACCCGGAATATTCAACGCCCCCGCTCCCAAAATCGAAATGATAAATATCGTACTCATCATCTTTGACGCAATTCCCACCACCGGCACCAACTTCGAACGCATCGTCAACCAAGAGTAAGCCTGAGCATGCTGCACCGCATGACCCACCTCGTGTGCAGAAACTGCCGCCGCCGCCACCGTCGCCTGATGATAAACCGGCTCACTCAAATTCACCGTCCTGTTCGCCGGGTTATAATGGTCCGTCAACTGTCCGGGCGTCGAAATCACCTTCACGTCATCAATCCCATTTTCCCGCAGCATCTTTTCCGCAATCTCCCGACCCGTCATCGGCATCGGCACCTGCGAATACTGCGCAAACTTGCTCTTCAACCGCTGACCCACCAGCCAGCTCACCAACATCGAGGCCCCGAGAATCACCCAATAAAACATCGAAATCCCCAAGGGCCCGCTCGTCGTCTGCTGCGCATACTGCGCAACAATCAGCATTTCGTTCATGACGACAATGTAGACAGATTCCACCCCCCTGCAAGTCACACCGAGTCCATGAAGGTCAATAAACGTCCCGTGCGTAACGCTTCTCTTTCTTAAGCAACTTCACAAACTCCGCCGCTTCCTCCGCACTCTTCCCCCCATACTTCTCAATCAAAGCATGCAAGGCTGCATCCACATCCTTCGCCATCCGCGAAGCATCGCCACAGACATAAAAATAGGCTCCTTCCTCAATCCACTGCCAAAGCTTCTCCCCATTCTGCTCCATCAAGTGCTGAACGTAGAGCTTCTCCTTCTGGTCTCGCGAAAATGCCAACGAAATTTCCTCGAGAAATCCGTCCGCTTGCATTCCCTCCAACTCATCCTGATAGAGGTAATCTGTCGCCCGATAAGGGTTCCCGAAGAACAACCAATTCTTGCCTTTCGCACCCCGCGCCTTCCGCTCTTCCAGAAAGGCCCGAAACGGCGCAATCCCTGTTCCAGGACCCACCATAATCATCGGCACCCCATCATCCTCCGGTGGGCGAAACGCTTTGTTCACATGCACGAACACCCCAGGCTGAACACCTTCAGTCCGGTCCGCAAGAAACGTCGAACACACCCCGCCGCGCTCGCGACCATGCGACTCATACTTCACAACACCCACCGTCAAATGCACTTCCCCCTCATGAGCTTTCGGACTCGATGCAATCGAATACAACCTCGGCTGCAACTTCTTCAACACCCCCACAAACTCTTCTCCGTCTTTAAAGTCCGCCGGATATTCCACCACCAAATCAATCAACTCCCGCCCCCAGAAAAAATCGTCCCAGACCTTCTTGTCGTCCGCCTCCACAATCGAATGCAAATACGGTGAACCACTCCGCTCATCCCAAGCTGTCACCAACTTCTTATTCAAACTACGAATATCGTAATGAAACATCAAGGCATCCTTCAGCGAGCCTTCGCTCCCGTTTGGTAACGGCACCGGACGTCCCGTATTGAACGGCAAGGCCGCAAGAATCTCGTCCACCACTCCTTCAGGATTCACAGGAAAGACTCCCAAGGCATCACCTGCCTCATACTCGAGTCCAGAACCCTCGAGCGAAAACGCCACATGCTGCGTCGCCTTCTGCGAACCCTCTCCATTCAAATTTCGATTATCCAGAATCGACGCCGGAAACGGATTCTTTTTCCCATAGGGCTCGTCTTCCAACGCAGTAGCCACTTCGGCAACGGCTGCAAGCTCACTCCCCGCTCCAAGGACATCAATGATACCCGCTTTCCACGCATCAAAGGGCTCGTCGTAATCCACATCACAATCGACTCGGTCGTGCACCCGCTCGGCACCCAACTCGGCCAGGCGCTTGTCCAATACCTTCGCCGTCTCACAAAAATCCGGATACTCCGTATCCCCAAGTCCGAGCACCGAAAACTTGACTCCCTCCATCTTGGCCGCCGATTCCGCGGTCACCGCCTCCACAAAATCCGCCGCATTATCCGGTGGTTCGCCATCGCCATAAGTACTCGTAATCACCAGCAAATTCTTCTCCGTCGGCAAACGCCCCACATCATACGCCGCCATATCAAACACCTCCGTCTCGAATCGCCCTCCATTCAACGATTTCGCCATGCGCTTCGCACATCCTTCCGCATTCCCGGTTTGCGACCCCCAAACAATGGTAACGGGCACCGCCGGCCCACTCGCCACCGCCGGAGCTCCCGCTCCTGCAAACTGCTGCGTAAAAAACTCATTCAACCACGCCCGCTGCTCAGGCGAAAACGGCGCACTCTCAGGCACAAAATTCGGTCCAGCCATGATTCTCTTCCCTCTCGGGACAGCAGAAATTGAACCGAGTTTTCATCTCTTTCAAGGATAACTGAAATTCATTCGAAACACTCCAACGATGAAGCTCACTCATTGAGAACCTCCATTTTCAATTCTCCTAAACCAAACAAGGGGTCTCATCTTCCAACTTTTATAAAAATTACGCTATTTTGACTGAAATAAATTGTAATTTTTAATAAAAAATGATTATTAATCTTCTTGTTCGCCCGAAATGCAAAACTATCAGTTCACTCTGGTCGTAGGGTTTTTCAGTGCCCTCGCCCTTTCGATCACCGCTCCTGCTGCCGAAGACGACCATCAGGATGACCTCTTCTGGGCCAGCGCCGTCGCCCTCCTGCCGCACGATGCCATCTGCGCCGAAACCCCCACCGCTCAACAACTCGCCATCGCTCCCACCGAATGCCACATCAAGGGCACTTGGAGCGAAGTCATCCAATGGCCCCACATCCCGGTCAGCGCCGCCAACCTCCCCGACGGCCGCATCGTCACCTTCGCCTCCAATTCCCCAAACAGTTTTCCAAACGCTGCCGAATTCACCTACGCCGCCGTCTTCAACCCCGTCACCGGAACCATCAAGGAAGTCAACCATGAGTCCCACGATATGTTCTGCGCCCACCCCGCCATGCTCGCCGATGGCAAAGCCGTCTTTGCCGGCGGACGAAAGCACACCCCGCTCGCAAGCTACTTCGACTGGAACAACGACGTCTGGGTCCGGGCTCCAGACATGAACGATGGCCGCTGGTACCCCACTTCCACCGCCTTGCCGGATGGAACGATGATCACCGCCCGCGGCTCTGGCCCCGGAAGCAACAACATCGAACGCTTCTACCCCGGAACCGGCTGGGAACGCCTCCCCGAAGAAAACGTCACCCTCTTGAGTAAAGCCTTTCCCCTCAACTGGGTCACTCCCAGCGGTCGCATTCTGTGCCTCGGACCCGGCGGCTCCTTCAAATGGATCGATCCCAACAACCAAACCGTCGTAACCGAAATCACCGGCAGCACCATTCCAAGCCGCGCTCAAGAACAAGGCGGCGTAGCCTGCTTCCGTCCCGGCAAAGTCCTCCTCGCAGGAAGTAACAACGGCACAATCCTCCCCACCTCCTACGTCGTCGATATGAATGGCACCACCCCCACGGTCTCTCAAGTCGCCTCCATGAAACACCCCCGGCAATACAGCAACACCCAGATCTTGCCCAACGGAGACGTCATCATGATCGGAGGAAACACCTCCGGACGCAAATTCAACGACACCGGCACCATCTTCCACGCCGAATCATGGAACCCCGATACCAACGTCTGGACAGAATTAGCCCCCATGACCGTCCCCCGAAACTACCACTCCATCTCCCTCCTCCTCCCCGACGGTTGCGTCTTCTCCGGCGGCGGCGGACTATCCGGCGGCCCCGACAACCCCACCAATCACCTCGACGCTCAAATCTACGTCCCCGGCTACCTCTACAATCCTGACGGCTCACTCGCCACCCGCCCAAAAATCAACACCGCTCCCGAAATCGCCTCCCCCGGCGACTCACTCACCGTCACCACCGACAGCAATATCGACCGCTTCACCATGGTGCGCATGACCGCCATCAGCCACCACTCCACCACCGACCTCCGTTTCCTCGAAGTCCCCTTCTCCCCCGCCGGAACACGACAATACCAGCTCAACTTGGAAGACAACCCCAACATCATCATGCCCGGCTACTGGATGCTCTTCGCTCTCAACAACAACGGTACTCCTTCCCTCGCAAAAATCATCAAAATCAATCAAGTCGATCCCATTCCCCCGTTCATCGCCGTCGACTTCATCTCAAACATCACGACCGAAGCCGGAGAACCCGTCGATCTCACCATCGAAACCCTCTCCAATGTCGCCAACAGCCTCCTCTTCACCGCCGAAAATCTCCCTTCCGGACTTCAACTCAATCCCCGGACCGGACAAATCACCGGCGCAACCGCCTCCGTCGGCCAATATGAAACCACTATCCGGATTACGGACGGCACCGTAGAAAAAATCCAGGCAATCACCTGGACCATCAACGCCGCCGAACAATTCAACAGCGCGCTTGTCGCTCACTGGCCTCTCGATGAAACTTCCGGCACAACTGCCGCTAACCTCGGCTCCATCGGCACCACAGCAACTCTCACCGGCGGTCCCACGTGGGCCAACGGCATCCGTGGCCGCGCCCTCAGCTTCGATGGCGTCGATGACCTCGCCACCGTAAACAACCACCCCGACCTCGAAGTCGGTAAAAACAACGCCGACTTCTCCGTCAGCTTCTGGTTCTACCTCCGCGAAAGCGCCACCGGCGCTTGGCGAGCTCTCATGCACAAAGGCAACGCCAATGCCGAACGAACCTTCGCTTCCTGGATGACCCCAAGCAACAACACCCTCCACTACCGCATCTCTACCACCGCAAGTGGCAATGAAGGAACAAACTCGAAAGCCGAAATCGCCATCAACCAATGGACCCACGTCACCTTCGTCAAATCAGGTGACCGCTACCAACTCTACCTCAACGGCGAATTTGACTCCGAAGACTTCCTCGGCGGCGCATCCGTATCGAACAACGGCAAATTCTACTTCGGAAAAGACCCCTGGTACCGCGGCGTCAATTCTCTCATCGATGACTTGGCCATCTACAACCGTGCCATCACTCCCGCTGAAATTGCCGGACTATCCAATCAAACCCTCACCCCTTCAGCCGTTGGAGCCAGCTCGAACCAAACCGCGAACGCCGGAGCACCCGGCATCGCCCAAACCGCCACCGTGACTTCTCAACTCGGAGAATCACTCGCCCTCAACATCAGGGCCGCCGACCCGCAATTCACCCCTCTCACTCTAACCGCCACCGGCCTCCCCCCCGGCCTCACCTTCAACACCTCCACAGGTGTAATCTCAGGAACAGCAACCCAGGCCGGCACCTACACCGTTCGCGCCACCGCCAGTGACGGCACCAACACCACCAACCAAAGCTTCCGCTGGCACATCCGCGGCCCCCTCACCATCACCCCCGATTTCCAAGCCCCCGTCCAAAGCGGAAACCAAACCACTCTCAGCGTGTCCACCTCCAATCCGGGCACGTCTTTCGTATGGGACTTCGGCGACGGCTCCAGCCCCATAACAACGACTTCAGCCTCCGTCCAACACACCTACGCCCAACCCGGGCGCTACCTCGTCCGCGTCACCGTCATCGACGATGTGGGCCAATCAACTACCACCAGCTTCCGCCAATCCGTTCACGGCAATCTCCTGAGTAACTTACCCACCGCCTCCACCTCCATTCTCTACTCTTCAGGTCGCGTCTGGACCGTCAACCCCGACAACGACTCCGTCACCGTCCTCAATGCCGCCAATGGATCCCGCCTCGCCACCATTCCCGTCGGCGACAAACCCCAGTGTCTCGCCCAAGCCCCCGATGGCAAAATCTGGGTCACCAACGGCAACAGCGCCACCCTCTCCGCCATCAATCCCAACAACCTCACCGTCGTATCCACCGTAGACCTGCCCCGAGCCTCCTCCCCCTTTGGCATCGCCTTCGCACCCAACGGAACATTCGGAGCCGTCATCCTTGAAAACACCGGCCTCATCCAAAAAATCAACCCCACAACCGGCGCTTCCATCACCTCGAAAACCCTCCCCCCCAACTGCCGCCACCTCTCCATCACACCCGATAGCCAACGAATCCTCGTCAGCCGCTTCATCTCTCCCCCCACCCCGGGCGAAGACACCACCTCACCGACTCCCGGCTCCACCGGCGGCGAAGTCATCGCTCTCAACTCCAGCAACCTCGCCACCGCTTCAACAGTCACACTCGCCCACAGCACCCTGCTTGACGATGGCGCTCAAGGTCGCGGCATCCCCAACTACCTCGGCGCCGCCGCCATCTCTCCCGACAACACCCATGCTTGGATTCCCTCAAAACAAGACAACATCCTGCGAGGCTCGGCCCGCGACGGCCTCGGACTCACCTTCGACCAAGCAGTCCGCGCAATCTCATCCTTCGTTAGTCTCACCAATCTCCGGGAAGACCTCAACAAACGCGTCGACCACGACAACTCCAGCTTCGTCAGCGCCGCCATCTACGACCCGACCGGAACCTTCCTCTTCACCGCTCTCGAAACCGGTCGCGAAGTCGGCATCGTCGAGCGCTTCTCTGCCAACGAAATCGCCCGCATCGACACCGGGCTCGCCCCTCGCGGCCTCGCCCTTTCTGATGATGGCAACACCCTCTACGTCCACAACTTCATGGGCCGTAGCATCACCGTCATCGACATCACCAACATCCGCAACAACGCCACCACCACCCTCTCGCCAACCGCCACCTGGACCACCGTCACCTCCGAAACCCTCCCCGCAACCATACTACGGGGAAAGCAGTTGTTCTACGATGCTCGCGACGCCCGCATCTCCGGCCAAAGCTACATGTCCTGCGCCTCCTGCCACAACGACGGGGGCCACGACGGCCGCACCTGGGACTTCACCGGCTTCGGCGAAGGCCTTCGCAACACCATCGACCTCCGTGGCCGCGGCGGTCCCGAACACGGCGCCATCCACTGGTCCGCCAACTTCGACGAATTCCAAGACTTCGAAAGA
>JBCCZX010000159.1:0-7196 GCA_039186735.1 Verrucomicrobiota bacterium
ACACTGAAATTTCAAATTCTGAAATTATTTCAACCATCCCCATAACAAAACTCATCCAATCTCTTAACCCCTCCCCACCTGAACCCGTTCTTCATGCCGCCACCGAGTTGAAATACAAACCCATGACCGTCTACGCCCTCCTCGTCAAAAAGGACAAATGCATGGACGCCCTCTACACCTACTACCGCGACCGTATCTTCCACCGCGTCGGCGAACCCAAAAACGCCGGCCTCCAAGTCTCCCCTGCTGACCACACCACCCTCATCGTCGAAACAACCTGCGAGAAAAACGACCACAAATGGTCCGGCCAAGCCCTCCCCGAAATCCTAGCCGACCTCGCCGCCGAAAACCTCTGCCAACCCGAAGACCTCGTCACCCACCACCTCATCCACGCCACCCACGCCTACCCCATCTTCTCCCTCGGTTTCCAACAACACCGCGACACCATCCTCACCTACCTCTCCCAATTCAAAAATCTCCGCACCACCGGGCGCCAGGGAGCCTTCACCTACCCCAACATGCACTCCGCCATGCGCATGGGCGCCAGCGCAACCCAAGAACTCCTCTCATGAACGAACAACCCACCTCCCTCCCCGGCGTCACCCTCCTCTCCCCTCCCCACTTCAATGATCAACGCGGCTCCTTCCGCCCCGTCTACGCCGACCGCCTCCACCAATCCTACCAACACCCCTGGGCCGAAATGAACCTCTCCCACACCCAACAAGGCGTCATCCGCGGCCTCCACTTCCAACAACCTCACCCCCAGGCCAAACTCATCACCGTCGTCTTCGGCACCATCTTCGACGTCGTCGTCGACCTCCGCCCCGGCCCCAACTTCGGCCAATTCGAAACCTTCACCCTCTCCGCCAAAGACCCCAACCTCCCCTCCCAAATCTACCTCCCTCCCGGCCTCGCCCACGGCCTCGCCACCCCCCACGGCCCCCCCACCAACGCCTACCTCGTTTCCACTCCCTGGAACCCCGAAACCGAACAAATTCTCGCCTGGAACGACCCCCAACTCAACATCCCCTGGCCCCTTTCCCAACCCACACTCTCCCCACGTGACCAAAATGGCACCCCTCTCGCCAACCTTCGCCCTTGAACCACCCTCCGCCCCATCCATCCTTCCACCCGCCAATGACCATCTCCGAGCTCAAATCCACTCTCGCCCCCCTCGGCGAACTCCCCCTCACCCTCCACCTCCCCGACCGCTCCACCATCCCCCCACACTTCCACGTCACCGAAGTCGCCTTCTCCAAAAAAGAATTCATCGACTGCGGCGGAACCATCCGCACCGAAGGCAAATGCCTCCTCCAAATCTGGGTCGCCAACGACACCGACCATCGCGTCACGAGCTCGAAATTAGCCGCCATCCTCGAACACGGAAAACCCGTCCTCCCCACCGAGGCCCTCCCCATCGAAATCGAATACAACAACCCTGGCCTCACCCATCTCCCCCTCGAACGAGCCGAAGTGGCCAACAACACCCTCCACCTCTTCCTCTCCCACCGCCAAACCGACTGCCTCGACAAAGACGTCTGCGGCATCACCCCCCAGAATGAAGCCTGCTGCACTCCCGACTCCGCATGCTGTTAGAGCAACCCCGCTCCCCTCACACTCACAAACAAGTGGAACGCAACCCCACAAATGTCCCCCATTTTCCGCCTTGCCTCCACCACCGCGATCCTCTTGTCTCGCTGACGATGACAACTCGTATTCTTCTCTCAACGATCAGCCTCTTCTTCTTCGCTAGCTGCTCCTCCGACTCTGGTGACCCTGCCGCCGCTTCCGCCGGCTCCTCCACCCCAGCCGCAAGCGCCAGCGGAGCCGAATCCTCCGTCCTCTCCGCCGTCAACAACTACCGCAGCTCCAAGGGCCTCAAACCCCTCCAGTCCGATTCCGGCCTCAACGACCTCGCCCGCGCCCACGCCGTCAAAATGGCCGAAACAGGAAACGCCGACCACAAAGGCTACTCCAGCCGCAAAGCAGCCGCTGGCAAACTCGGCTACCCCCGTGTCGAAGAAAACGTCTACTTCGGCTCCGGTGCCAGCTCCGACGTCATCAGCCGCTGGGACGCCTCATCTGGCCACAAAAGCACCATGAGCCAGCCAAACTACACCCACGTTGGCATCGGTGCCGCCAAGAAAAATGGCCTCACCTACCTCACCATGCTCGTCGCCAACAAAAACGGCTAACTAACCACCCTCTTCAGAACCAGCTTCGAACGACACCCGTTCGATTTCAGCCCGCTCACGGAGACGCTTGGCCAATTCCCGGATGGCCTTCCGTCTCCGTTCTGTTTCCACCCGCTGCCCAATTCCTTCCCTCACCTCCCCAAACGGCGTCACCTGCGCCTTCCTCACCTCCACAACCTTCACCAAATGATACGCCTGCTCATAAACCATCACCGGCGAAATCTCCCCCTCCCGCATCGAAAACAAGACCGCCTCAAATCCATTCGTCGGCCGATCCAACGGCACCCAACCCAAATCAACCTCCCCCGTTGACTTCTCACTCTCCACTCGCGCCACCTCTTCAAAATCTTCACCCGCCAACAAACGCTCCCGAATCGCCGTCAACCCCTCCAACAAAACCCGCGGCTCCTCCGCACCCTCCATCATCTTCACCAAATGCAAACACCGCACCTCTGGAACCGACCGATACTCCTCCGCATGCTCCTCATAAAAAGCCCGCAACTCTTCCTCACCCGGCTCCTCCCTCTCATCACCCACTCCCAACAACTTCTCAATCCGCAAATTCGCCAACACCTCCTCCCGCATCTGCTCCCGCAAATCCTCTAACATCTCCCACGACGCCCCGCGCTCGCGATAACTTCGAATCATCGCCTCATAACGCTCCCTCACCTCTGCCTCCCCCACCTCCGGCCCATTCTTCTCCGCCTCCTGCGCAATCAAAATCGAATCAATCACCTCCTCCTCCGCCTGCCGCAAAAACTCCTCCTCCCGCTCACAACAAGACACCTGCAAACGACTCTCCGCCTCCGACTTCACCCGCGCAAAAGCCTCCTCCACCAAGTTGGGATCCACCAACTCTCCATTCACCCTCAACATCATGGGCCCACTTTACCGCCCTCAAGCGAAACAGCTTTCGAGGATTCTCCTCGCCCGCTCGACTTCGCAGCACTCAAGATCGCCTCATCAAATAATGAAGTCCGATTCACAATCGACTTCTCGTAAACTTCCAACTGCTGCTTCGTCAGAATCGGCTCCAGCTCATCGAACCGATTCTTCAAAGCCGTCTCCTGCATCCCTTCAATCACCTGCACCAAGATTTCCGCATCCGGCAACTCATCCACGCCAAAATAACTCTCCCTCACATCCTCCAACTCAGTCGGATTTTCTCCGGATAACTCCTCTTGTAGGCTCCCAAAAAACTCTGCCTCTAAAACCTGCGAAACCAGAGCCTGCTGGTCAGAACTCAAATCCATGATCGCCATCATATTGGCCAATTCGCGATCAACCTCCTCCTGTGCCACCACCCTTCTCTGCCTCTCACGCGATCGCCTTCTCACTTCCTTCTGCCCACGAGTCAAAAAACGGTCTGCAAGCCCGTCGAACGTCCGACCTGCCAACAATGCACCCAACTGACCATGAGCCTGCAAATCGTTCTCCTCAATCCTCGCTACCAAGTCTTCATAATGCGCCACGATCTGACTCTCCTGCTCCGCAGCCAACGCCACCTCCTGCTTCAACTCCTGCAACCGAATTTCAAACTGCTCCCGATGCTGCCGCTCAATCACATCCTCCAACTTCAAACCCAATTTTCTCTCACCATCATTCCTCTCAGCCGGCCCTTGAACAACCGCCTCGCTGCGAACAAGAGCCTCACCAGCGACTGTCGCTCGACCTTCGCCCCTCTCGCTAGCAGAACGAACAACCTCATCAACCCCTCCCGCGCCGTTCTCAAATCCCCACACAAGAACCACAACTGGAAATAAAACCAGAGCAGACAAAACAACAAACAGCGCAACCTTCCTCATGGAAACTAACCGAACGAATTCTTCTTCACGAGCTCGAGAAAACTCCAATTTCACCCATCTTTCAAAGACGAAATCGCTGCAGCCATATCCGGCGCCCGGAAAGTCGAGGAACCTGCCACCAAAACATTCGCCCCCGCTGCCAAACACTGGGCTCCTGTCTCCTGCCCCACCCCCCCATCCACCTCAATGTGGAATCCCAGCCCCATTTCCTCCCGTTTCGCCGCTGCCGCCTCGATCTTCGGCAACACCTCCGGCATGAAAGACTGCCCTCCAAACCCCGGAACCACCGTCATACACAAGAGCAAATCAACCCATTCCAAATACGGAACCACTCTCTCCAACGGCGTCGCCGGATTGAGCGCCAACCCCGCCTTCACCCCCGCGTCCCGAATCGCCCTCAACGTCTCCGCCACCTCGTGCCCCGCCTCCTCCTCCACATGCACCGTCACCAGATCCGCCCCCGCCTTCACAAAGCGCGGTAAAAAATGATCCGGACGAACAATCATCAAATGAACATCTAAAAAAAGATCATTCGTCTCATGAACCGTCTCCACCATCGCCGGACCAAAGGAAATATTATCCACAAAATTCCCGTCCATAATGTCCAAATGCAGCCAATCCGCCCCTGCATGAATCGCCCGCGAAGTCTCCTCCCCCACCCTCCCGAAATCCGCTGCCAACAACGACGGTGCCACAATCACATCCTCACAAGTCCAGTTCTTCACCCCCCCAGCCTTAACCGCTCCCCCTCCCCCGTGCAAGCGAGGCCCTCCGCCTTCTCCCACTCCACCATTGTCAAAGCCCTCATTCTCTGACACTCAATCCCCGTGCTCATCGAAGCTCCCGCAAAAATCAACCTCTCCCTCCGCGTCCTCGGCAAACGTCGCGACGGTTTCCACAAAGTCGAAACCCTCATGACCCCCCTCCGCGGACTCACCGACAAACTCACCTTCGAACAAGCGGACTCCTTCTCGCTCACCTGCGACCAAGAAGGCGTCCCCACCGACGGCACCAACCTCGTCTCCCGCGCCGTCCGTCTCTTCGAACAAGAAGCCAAAACCGAAGTCACCTACAAGATCCACCTCGAAAAAACCATCCCCCACGGCGCCGGACTCGGCGGCGGTTCCAGCGACGCCGCGGCCACCCTCCTCGGCCTCAACGCCCTCTACGACGAACCCATCCCATTCGAAAAACTCCTCAAACTCGGCGCCGCCCTCGGCTCCGACGTCCCCTTCTTCTTCTACGATGAATCCTGCTGGTGCCGCGGACGCGGAACCGACGTCGAAGCCGCCGAACTCGAATGGCAACGCGACATCATCCTCTTCAAACCCAACTTCAACGTCTCCACCGAACACGCCTACAAACAATGGAACAACTCCAAAGAACTTCCTGACATCCCCTACGCCAAACAAGAAATCGACGGCGTCGAACTCACCAACGACCTCGAACGCCCCGTCTTCCAAAAACACCTCTTCCTCGCCATCCTCAAACGCAAACTCCTCGCCACCAAAGGCATCGCCGCTGCCGCCATGTCCGGCTCCGGCTCCACCCTCTTCGCCATCCTCGACGACGGCACCGACGGCAAAAAACTCGCCCAAAAAATCCTCAAGGAAACCGACCCCAACATGTGGACCTGGGTCGGCCAAGCAGGCTAGGCCGGGTGGACAAATTCAATCCCCCTCAACCTCTCTCACCTCATCCTTCAACAACAAATCCTCCCACTCAAACAACTCCTCCCCCTCCCCCAATCCCCCCATCTCCTCTAACAACTCCATACAACGCCCCCGCCAAAACTCATAATCCGGCGGACGATGCGGCTTCTCACACGTCCCCGGAAAACACACATACGTCACCCCCAACGAACTCACCGGCCGCCGATACGGACTCGACCTCCCATCAATCTGCCGCGCCATCCGCAACGACGCCTCCCCCACCTTGAAGGTCGGCCCCGCATCCCCCACAATCGCCGGATACATCACCCCCTCATAAATCACCACCGCATAATCCCCCACCTTCGGACCCCACTTGTCCCGCCGGTCCAAAATAATATTCATCGGAATCACAATGAACGGATCATACTCCGCAATCAAAAAACTCCGCCTCTTCATCTCATCAATCCCTGGCTCTAACAGATTCCGAATCCGCCCCCGCACCCAGTCCTTCCGCTCCTTCGGCACACTCGCATCCCGCAACTCCCTCCGCGCCACTTCCAAACGACGCTCAAAACCAACCAACAATGGATTCACCACCTCCCCCCGCTTCGCCCATCCATAACTCGTCGAATACTGATAATGCGTCGAATTCACAATCTCGTCCGGCATCTCCGGCAAACGATCCCCATCCGAACCATCACTCACCACATCCATATCCCCCTGCAGCAAAAACACCCGCCGCCCACTCCCCGCCCGCAAATTCAACATCGTCTGACAATCGAAGAAATTATGGGACGTCAACAACTCCCCCAACTTCGCCGACTCACTCTTCAACCTCTTCGTCTTATTTGCATAAAGCGTCTCGAAAAAATCCGACACCGAAGCCTCCTCCACCATCGCCGCCAATCCCGGCAACAACTCCCCCAAACCCGGCGTCCCCCTCTCCAACTCCTCAATCGTCGCCGCCGCCCGCGGCACCCGCACCGTCAACACATGCTCCGAACGATACGCCGACCTCCGCGTCCGCTCATCAATCGCCATCCCCCCATTCTCCACCTTCAACTCCGACTTGAAGCCCATCCCCTTCGACGTCTTCGCCAAATCCTTATCCGGACCAATCCCAATCACCGGCTCCGGCACCATCACCTCCACAATCTTCTCCACCGGCACCTCCACCCGCTTCTCCACCACCCTCTCGACCTCCACCAACTTCTCCACCACCCGCTCCTCCGGCCTCAAAACCAAAGCCAAAACAAGCGCCACCGCCAAAACAGCCACCAATGCTTTCCAAATCCAATCCTTCATCCCCGGGGAACTCATCACCTCTTCACTCCAACAACTTCTGCCGTCGCGGCCGCGAACTCAAAATCACCCGCAACAATGCCATCGGCATCAACGAAATCGCAAACGCCGCCGCCGACACCTTCCAGCCCGGATACACCCGCGCCCGCCCACGCTCCAACGCCATCAACGCCTCCTCCACCACCTGCTGCTTCCCCACATAAAACTCATACCGCCCACCCCGCCAACCCCCCCCCCCCCCC
>JBCCZX010000160.1:0-7154 GCA_039186735.1 Verrucomicrobiota bacterium
CAATCAACAAATTGATCTGCTGCACACTCGCACTCGCTACCCCCGGCCCCATCAACCCAAACAACTTCTTCATCTCCCCATCCATCTGCGGCGGACGCAACTTCACCGGCGCCCCCTTCCGCCAGCACGTCCACCACAACGCCCCCAACTGCAAAAAGCCCGCGATCGCCACCGAGATCGCCAAAGTCTGACCCTTCGCCCACCCCAACAACCACACCCCCATCAACCCCAACAAAAAGACCACATTCAGAATAATCGGCGCCGCCGCCGGCATCCCGAACACCTGAAACGTATTCAAAACCCCGCTCAAATGCGCCGCCAACGCCATGCAAAGCAGATACACGAACATGATCCGCGCCAACAAAACCGTCATCTCAAACGTCTCCGGATGATTCCGATAAACCTTCACCGTCCCCTCCCCCGAAATCTTCGCCGTAAACCAACTCAACCCCTGCCCCGCCTTCCCCTTCGGTCGCGAAATCTCAATCAGCGTCTCCCCCTCCTTCGAAACCAACTTCGCCCCCTCCCAAACCGCCCCCTCGATCCCAAATTCCAAGTTCTCTCCCGCCTCCACTCCAACCTCTTTCGTCTCATCCTTCTGCCCCAACAAACTCCCCAAACTCTTCCTCACCTCCCGCTCATACGCCGGCTCCTCAATCACCACTTTCCCCTCGCCCTGCAGCACAAAAAACACCGCCCGCGCCCCTCGCGTCTTCACTTCCACCTCCTGCGCCTCCTTCCCCAAAACCACCTCCGCCCGCGCCTCAAAACCCGGCACCACCAACTTCATGATCCACGGCATCGCCGGGATCGCCACCACCGTGAACAAACCCAAGACCACAAACAGCGTCGAAAACGCATTGCTCGCAAACGCCATCGCCCCCTCCCGATCCTTCGCCACCCGCTTCCCGAACAACGGCACAAACGCCGCATTAAACGCCCCCTCCCCAAAAATACGCCGAAACAAATTCGGAAAACGAAACGCCGCAAAAAACGCATCCCCCACCAACCCCGTCCCCACAAATCTCGCGATCAGGATGTCCCGCAAAAAACCAAGCACCCGGCTAATCAGGGTAAACCCCGACACTGTCATCAACGATCGCAACATGGATTTCCCAAAAGCTGGGTGGCCTCCGTTCTACCTGCAATTCCCCGCCCCGTCACCTCCCCGCATCGAAAACGTGAAAATTCCGTGAATTCCCCCCATTTTCGCCGATATCTTCCCCCACACATGAGCTGGACCACCAAAGCCGAATTCGAAGACATCAAATACGAGACCACCGAGGACGGTGCCATCGCCAAAATCACCATCAACCGCCCCGAAGTCCGCAACGCCTTCCGCCCCCTCACCGTCCGCGAACTCCTCCAAGCCTTCGACCTCGCTCACGAAGATCCCCAGATCGGTGTCATCATCCTCACCGGCGAAGGCGACCTCGCCTTCTGCTCCGGCGGCGACCAAAAAGTCCGCGGCCACGCCGGCTACGTCGGCGACGACGGCGTCCCCCGCCTCAACGTCCTCGACCTCCAAAAGAAAATCCGCTCCCTCCCCAAACCCGTCATCGCCATGGTCGCCGGCTACGCCATCGGCGGCGGCCACGTCCTCCACGTCGTCTGCGACCTCTCCATCGCTGCCGACAACGCCCGCTTCGGTCAAACCGGACCAAAAGTCGGCTCTTTCGACGGCGGACTCGGCTCCTCCTACCTCGCCCGCATCGTCGGCCAAAAGAAAGCCCGCGAAATCTGGTACCTCTGCCGCCAATACGACGCCCAACAAGCCCTCGACATGGGTCTCGTCAACACCGTCGTCCCCCTCGCCGACCTCGAAACCGAAACCGTCAAATGGTGCCGCGAAATCCTCAACCACTCCCCCATCGCCCTCCGCTGCCTCAAAGCCTCCCTCAACGCCGACTGCGACGGCCAAATGGGCCTGTTAGATTTAGCCGGTAACGCCACCCTCCTCTACTACATGTCCGAAGAAGGCAAAGAAGGCAAAAACGCCTTCCTCGAAAAACGCCCCCCTGACTTCTCCAAATTCCCCCGCGTCCCCTGACGACAAAATCGAACGGTAGGGTCGTTTCGATGAAACGACCGCTCGAGGGAACAGGAACGCCCCTGCGAAACGGGGATTTCCCGCGCACCATTCTATCTGACCCCAAGACTTACAAACTTCTGACAAACCCCTGACTGACTCCTGACCACTTCTCTGCCAAAATCCGTTTTCCTGCTCTCGCAAACCAAAAGAATGCGAAACATGAAAACGACATTAACAAACCTCATCCTCAGCTTCGGCCTACTCCTCGCACAAGTCCAAGCCAACGACCTCAAGTTCCAAGCCGAACTCAGCCATCCCCTCATCCCCGCTGGCGAAAAACAAACCGCCTACCTCAAAGTCAGTGTCACCGGCGGGGCCGCCCCCGAACAAAACCACCGCGCCCCCATCAACGTCTCCATCGTCCTCGACCAATCGAGTTCCATGAGCGGACAAAAAATCGCCAACGCCCGCGAAGCCGCCAAAATGGCCGTTGCCCGCCTCCAAAGCAACGACACGGTCTCTATCGTCACCTACGACAGCAACGTCAACGTCCTCGTCCCCTCCACCAAACTGACCAACAAACAAGCCGTCTTCGCCGCCATCGACACCATCATCTCGAATGGCTCCACCGCCCTCTTCGCTGGCGTTTCCAAAGGAGCCGAAGAACTCCGCAAATTCAAACAACTCGATGCCGTCAACCGCATCATCCTCCTCTCCGATGGCCAAGCCAACATCGGCCCCCAAACCCCACAAGAACTCGGCGACCTCGGTGCCGCCCTCTCTCGCGAAGGAATCTCCGTCACCACCATCGGACTCGGCAACGGCTACAACGAAGACCTGATGAACCAACTCGCCCTCCGCTCCGACGGCAACCACTCCTTCGTCGAAACCCCTGGCGAACTCGCCCAAGTCTTCAATCAAGAACTCGGCGACCTCCTCTCCGTCGTCGCCCAGGAACTCACCCTCACCATCAAACTCGCCGAAGGCGTCCGCCCCGTCCGCAGCCTCGGACGCGAAACCGACATCAACGGTCAAGCGGTCTCCCTCAGACTCAACCAACTCTACGCCGAGCAAGAAAAGTTCCTCCTCCTCGAAGTCGAAACCCCCGTCCGCGAAGCCAACCAAGACCAGCTCATTGCCGACGCCACCCTCAGCTTCCGGAGTGTCGACAGCGAAAAAACCGTCACTGCCACCACCCGCAGCGTCGCCCGCGTCACCGCCGACAAAACCCAGATCGAACAATCCCTCAACAAATCCGTCATGATCGCCGCCGTCGACTTCATCGCCAACGAGCGCAACCTCGCCGCCACCAAACTCCGTGACCAAGGTAAAATCCAAGAGGCCAAAGATGCCTTCATCGGGAATTCACGCTTCTTGGAAGTCCAAGCTGCGACTCTTGATTCGGAAGAACTCGCAAAAGAAGCTGATTTCAATCGCGACGACGCCTTGAAAGTCGATAGCCCCGAATGGAGCATCAAACGCAAATCCATCCAACAACGAGCCAACTCCAAAGTCTCCCAAAACAAAGGCTACCGCTCCAAAGACTAAGCCCAGGGTAGGGCGCGGCGGCTCGCCGCGCCGCGAGCAACCCGCAAATTCACCCCATCTTCAACAAGAGCTCGCCCCCGCGGGCTCTTCCCTTCTCCATGAGAACAAAAAATCTGCGTTCCTCCGCATCAATCTCCGGTTAAATTCAAAGTCTCGTGAAAGCCCGCGCTCTCATCGCCTTCCTTCTCCTCATTCTTCTCGCCCTCGGCGTGATGGGATACCTCGGCTACGAAATCTCCCGTAACGAGCGCACCCGCACCTCCGGACGCTACCAAGCCCTCATCAGCCAACAACTGAACGACATCGACGCCAGCTTCCAAAACCAACTCCTCTCCCTCGAACAAGAACTCATCGCATCCTACGACAACCAAACAACCTCCCCTCTTGCCAATCACCTCTTCACCCTCGACTCCGCCAACAAACTCACCTCTCCCGCCGGCCCCAACCTTCCTCCCAAAGCCCAAGCCTTCCTCGAACGCACTCGCAGCATCTGGCAATCCGGCATCCAATTCTCCGACAAGTCCGAATCACCCCCCATCCTCATCCAAAAATCCGACTCCATTCTCGGCAACCTCAAGTCCCGCTCCGCTAAGTCCCTCCAATCCAGCCCCACCACCAACCCCTCCGGCTGGCACGCCTGGTTCTACGACAACGACGTCCGCCTCCTCCACTGGATGCGCCTCCCCGACGGCTCCACCATCGGCTCCGAGATCAACCGCCCCGCCTTCCTCTCCCGCCTCATCGGCAATCTCCCCAGCGGAAATTCCCTCCCCGACGCCCGCATCAGCCTCCGCAGCGCCACTCAACAAATCCTCTACCAATGGGGAACCTACGAACCCTCCAGTAACGAAACTTCCACCCTCACCCTCACCCTCGCTCCTCCACTCGAGACCTGGTCCCTCCACTACTACTCCCCCCTCATTCCCCAGTCCCAATCGGGCCTCACCAAACCCGTTCTCCTCAACCTCGCAGCCCTGGCCCTCACCTTCCTCATCATCGCCCTTTGGTTCCTCCGCGAAAACAACCGCGCCCTCCGCGAAGCCGCCCGCCGCGTCTCCTTCGTCAACCAAGTCAGCCACGAACTCAAAACCCCCCTCACCAACATCCGCCTCTACACCGAACTCGCCGCCAACTCCCTCCCCTCCGACGACCCCGCTACCAAACAACTCGATGTCGTCACCTCCGAAACCAGCCGCCTCTCCCGCCTCATCAACAACGTCCTTTCCTTCGCCCGCTCCGAGCGCAAACAACTCCAACTCCACCCCCAAACCCTCGACCTCCATCAAACGCTCCAAAACACCATCGCCCACTGGACCCCCACCCTCGCCAAATCTCAAATCAACACTCAAACCGACTTCCCCGGCTCCCCCCGAGTCCTTGCCGACCCCGACGCTTGCGAGCAAATCCTCGGCAACCTCCTCTCCAACATAGAAAAATACGCCGCCCAAGGCCAACTCGCTCACCTCACCACCCAACAAAAAAGCGACCACATCCTCATCACCATCACCGACAACGGACCTGGCATCCCCCCCTCCGCCCGCAACCGCATCTTCACCCCCTTCTCCCGCCTCCACTCCTCCCTCACCGAAGGCACCTCCGGCACCGGCATCGGCCTCTCCATCGCCCGCGAACTCGCCCGCACCATGAACGGCGACCTCACCCTCGCCCCCAAAACGGAGCGCGGACTTCAGTCCGCCCCAATGCAACCCACCAAACAAAACCCCGGCACCACCTTCCACTGGACCCTCCCTCTAGGCCCGGTGGACAAATTGATTTGATGGGCGATGAGAGCAAATTTTTTCAAGGACAAGGCGTTTGAGAGGCGGCGAATCGAGATTCGTCGTCGCTCAAAGAACGAAGACCTTGGGAAAATTGGCCTCACTCTCCTCCCTTCTTCTGTGCAAACAGACAAATCTCTTAAAAAATCCTCAAACCTCGCCTGTCGAAGCAATTTGTCCACCGGGACTAAAACCTGAATCCAAACAAACAAACAAAAAGCACCAAACAAAAACTCTGCGCCTCCGCGTCTCCGCGCGAGGCAAAACACCAAACAAGATCACCCAAAAACTTCGCGCCTTCGCGTCTTCGCGCGAGCCCAATTGACCTCCCAAAAAAACATGCCCTCCACCCTCCACATCCTCGTCGCCGAAGACGACCCCCACACCCGCGAAGCCCTCGTCACCATCCTCGAACAAGACGGCTTCCAAGTCACCGCCACCCCAGACGGCGAATCCGCCTGGACCGCCTTCAAAAACTCCCCTCCCGACCTTGTCTGCCTCGACGTCATGATGCCCGGACTCGACGGCTACGAAGTCTGCCGCCGCATCCGCAAAACCAACGAACACATCCCCCTCCTCTTCCTCACCGCCAAATCCGAGGAAATCGACACCGTTGTCGGACTCGAACTCGGCGCCGACGACTACGTCGCCAAACCGTTCGGCGTCCGCGAAATCCTCGCCCGCATCCACGCCATCCTCCGCCGTACCCGTCTGTTAGAAAACAAACCCGACGCCCCCACCCGCTACCAAATGCACGACCTCACCATCATCCCCACCGAACTCCGCGGAGTTCGTGACGAAACCGAAATCACCCTCTCCCTGCGCGACCTCAAAATCCTCCAACTCCTCCACGACCACCCCAACCAAGTCCTCACCCGCGACCACATCTACAACCACGCCTGGGGCTACGACCACATGCCCAACAGCCGCTCCCTCGACCAACACATCTCCCAACTCCGCAAAAAAATCGAATCCAACCCCGCAAATCCCACCCTCATCCAAACCGTCCACGGTGTAGGCTACCGTTACGAGCCATCTCAAAACCTTTCCAAGTAATCCATTTACATTAAATGTAAAATGATATCAATTAAATATCTGATCAATTGCAATAAAAAAGGATTCTAATTATCTTATCCTTTTGTTATGTGCGCTCTGTTCTCGTTAAGAAACGAAAAATAACGCGCCCAAAATGAAACAGTTACCCTGCATCCTCGTCGGTGTCAGTGCTTTGGCTCTTGCCCAAACCGCACCCTCACAAACAAACACACCTGTCGACCTCGAACTCTCGCTCGTCATCGACATTTCTGGAAGTGTATCAACTTCCGAATACAATGCTCAAATCGGAGGCTACTCTGCGGCTTTCCAAAACCCTCAAATTATCCAAGCCATCGAGAATATCGGTCAGCTTGCAGTAAATGCCGTCTTCTTCGATAGCACTGCTTCTCAGGCCCTCCCGTTCTCTCTCGTAGACGACTCCGCCTCCTCAAACGCCTTCGCTAGTGACCTCGCCTCACTTCTTCGACCTCGTTCAGGAGGAACCAGTCCGAATACCGGAATCGACCTCGCAACTTCGCCAGACGGATCATCTGGACAGTCGCCTTAGGTAACAGATCGGTATCGAGGGCCGACGCGGTTTGGTCGCCCGCTCGAACAGCCTCCTCCATCTGCTGGTACATCTCCCTAAATTGCTGGGTCGCAGACGCCGCCTGCGCCGCCGCCAGCGCTTCGAGAACCGAGGCGCCGCTCTTCGACATCAGCGATAGCGTCATCAGGCTCCGGCTACTCTCGGAGATCCG
>JBCCZX010000161.1:0-6977 GCA_039186735.1 Verrucomicrobiota bacterium
AAACGACCAGATAAACACAATCGCCCCTCCCGCAAAAATCCCTGGCGTGCACAACGGTAGTGTAATCCGCCACAACCGCTTCATTGGCCCCGCCCCCAAATTCTCCGCCGCCTCCTCCATCGCCGGATCAAGATGCGCCAGCGCTGCCGCCACATTCATGTAAAGAATCGGATACAAATGCAGCGCATTCATCACAATGATCCCCCAGAACCGTCCCTTCCCCAGCCAATCAAAAGGCTCCGTCGCCGACATCAAACCCAGATCAATCAGCCCCGCATTCAACGCCCCCTGCACTCCGAGAATCTGTTTAATCCCCACCGCCCCCACAAACGGCGGCAACACCAACGGCACCAGAATCAACGCCCCCAGAATCGCCTTCCCCGGAAACGCATACCGATGCGAAAGCAGGGCCAACGGAAACGCAATCAACAGACTCAAGGCCGTGCTCCAAACCCCCATCATCAAGGCATTCCACAAACCCTCCAAATAAATCGGATTCGTAAACACCTCCCCCACAAAAACTAACGAAAACCCGGTCTCCTCCGTCCAAAACGCTTCCTTCATCACCATCACCGCCGGATAAATGAAAAATAGCCCGAAAAAGAGCACCACAAACCCCGTTAATCCAATCGCCAGACCTCGACTCACGCCCTCCTCCTAAAGGATTCATCAGATTTTCCAAGCCCTCCGCCTTTCTCCTCTCAAAAATGCGTGTCTTCAATTTTGTTCTACGGCACACGTCCTCGGCTTTGTTCCACTCCTCCAAAATCCCCTTCTCAAATGCGAGCCTAATAACCTAAAAACCAGCCACAAACAAGGGAGCTTAGGAGAACTTGAACAATGGCTCGCGACATCCAGATTCGCAGAGCTTCCCTCTTGCGACACCTCGGATCATCCTCTTAACTAATCGCTACCCGTAAGGGGATGTTCTTTGACAGAAAGTGACCGAGAAGCAAAAGCGCAAGCAGATGCGAAACGGTCCAAGATAAGGCCGGGCGAACGCCCGGGGAAAATGGTTGGGACGAACTGGCGTTCCCAGCCCCTGCAGATTGACAGTGCATCTGTTCAGTCAATCTTCAGGCAAATGTCACCCATTCCCGCAAGAGGGGTCGCTCCCTCTTGAAGAGCGATTCGGGAATGAGGCGGTGAGCGGGTCTCTGGCCATCGCGGCGAAAGCTGTGGGGCAGACAGAGAAAATCACCCGCGATTCCGAGTGATGATTCTAAGTTTCGTGATTTCGAAACGAAGAAACAAACGCAGTCGGTCACAGACCGTAAGTTTCTACTGCGAGCCAGTGCGAGAGAAATGGTCCCGGTGATGCAGGACGAACCAAACATCACCAAACTGTCCCGGTGTCGCAGCCGAAACAGGAAAAATGGGAACAACTCCCGCGAAGTGCGCAACTTCAGGATAGGCGTTGGCAGCAAACCAACGAGGACCCTGGGGAAACAATAACCTTCGAAACTGCGGAAGGCTGAAGAGTCGTCCGCCTGAGAAAACAAACGAAACTTGAGGGTTAAGAGATAAGACCCGTAGCTTGAGGCCAACGATCAAACCTCCGGGAATGATGCCGACCTGAAGCGAGGTAAGGAACTATCGAATCTCAGCGGTTTCTAAACTAGGTCAGGAGTCAATGAGCCGGCAGGCTCAAGAAATCCAGGCTAAGAAGTCTCACCCAAACGCAAATGGTGGCAACATCATCTGCCGGCCTCGCTGCGGGGTCGAAGAGGAATGGCAATCGTCCTTGCCAACCAAGCGTAGCGTCGGGGAGCTGACAGCCAAGACCACTCGACGGGTGGAATTGGGCGCCAAATGTCAGCATTCGGGATAAGAGAGTGTGGCGAGCTCCCAAACCCCACCATCTTTCGGGACTCTCCGAAAATGGCCAAATAACAAACGCGTTAACAGAAGAGGTCCGCAACGGAACATTCCGCCTGCGGGCCTTTTTTGTGCCCTCATCTCTCGACGCCCACTTCCCTATTTCCCCGCCAACTCCGGCAACTCCTCCCCCTCACTCCGCGCCACCACCACCGCCGCACACGAATCCCCAAACACATTCACTGCCGTCCGACACATATCCAACGGCCGGTCAACAGCCAGCAACGCAAACGCCGCCGCCTCCGCATTCGGAATCCCCGAGTTCTTCAAAATCAACAAAATCGCGACCAAACTCGCCGACGGAATCCCCGCCACTCCCACACTCGTCAACAGCGCTGCCACCACCACCGTAAACTGCGCCCCAAAACTCATCTCAACCCCCATCACCTGCGCCACAAACATCACCGCCACACACTCATACAAAGCCGTCCCGTCCATATTCACCGTCGCCCCCAGCGGCAGCGTAAAGCTCGCCGTCCTCTTCGAAACCCCCGCCTTCTCCTGCACCGCCCGCATCGTCACCGGAAGCGTCGCCGACGAACTCGAAGTCGAAAACGCCATCAACAACGCCTCCTTCATCGCCCCGAAGTGCTTCAACGGATTCACCCGCCCCAGAACCAGCAACAACAGCGGCAAGGTCACAAAGAAATGAACCCCCAATGACGCCACCACCGTGAAAAAATAAGTCGCCATCTTCGCAAACAACTCCAATCCCGTGTCGAACACCACCGGCACAATGAGCGCAAAAATCCCAATCGGTGCCGTCGCCATCACCCACCGAGTCACCAAAACCATCACATCATTCAACCCCTGAAACGCCCCCCGCAGTGTCTCCGTTTGTTCCGCCGGTAACTGCGTGATTGCAATCCCGAACAACAACGCAAAAGTGATCAATCCCAACAACTGCCCATTGTCCGTCGCCGCACTGAAAATATTCTTCGGAAACATCTTCAAAAAGACATCCCACACATCCGAAACCTTCTTCTCATCCGAGTTCCCCATCGCCGTCGCAATCTTCGCCTTCTCCGCCTCACTCGCCGAAGCCTGCCTTTCCTTAAACGCCGCCTCCAAAGTCGCACTCGGCTTCCCATCCTCCAATCCCGGCTTCGTCAAATTCACCAACACCAAACCCACCACAATCGCCAACAGACTCGACAACGCATAAAAACCAACCGTCTTCCCCCCCAACCGCGCAAACCCGTCCATTCCCCCCAAACTCGCAATCCCCGCAATCACCGACGACGCCACCAAAGGCACAATCAACATCTGCAAGGCCTGTTTAAACAAACTCCCTACAAACACACAAACCCCCACCACTCCACCTACAAACCCGCCTGCTGACACCTGCCGCAAAATCAAAGCCACCCCTACCGCCAAGGCCAAAGCCCCCAGAAACCACCAATGCTCTTTCCCTTTCATCATCCCCAACCCTCACTAGCTCCCCCGAATACTCAAGCCCAACCCACTGCCCACCAGCCAACCTGACCCACAAAAACCAAAATCAACCAAAACCCGAGCCGCCACTTTCTCTCCCAATCCTCCACCCAATCGGCCACCACTCCCCGCAACCGCCGAGGAACTGCCAACGAAACCGCCAAAACCACTGCGCCCCCAACCACAAACGGAACAAGCACGTTCGCCGCAACCCCATTCCCAAAGTCCCCCTTCAAAAACAGGCGCGTCCCCGTCGTCAATCCACAGCCCGGACACTCCACTCCCGCAAAAGTCTTCAGCGGACATCTCCAGAACGAAAAACCCAGCCATCCGGCCGCCACTTGCACCACAAAGAAGCCTAGCAAACCCACTGCTATCAGAGGGCTCCGCACGAGATGAGAAACCCAAACCACCTTGCGGCTCGCTTCCCAAAGTCCCTTCATTCTCTCGCCGCTCGAATATCCCGCGCAATCTGCTCCTTCAATTCTTCCACCGAACCAAACTTCTGCTCTCCTCGCAAAAAAACAACAAATCTCACCTCGACAACCTTTCCATAAAGATCGCCCTCCCAGTCCAAAACATGAACTTCCAAACTCCGCTCTCCACTCTCGTCCACTGTCGGTCGTCGCCCCAGATTCGCCACCGCCCTCTTCCACTCCCCCTCCCAGTTCGCTTCCACCACCCAAACACCTTCTGGAGGTAGCAACTCATTCTCAGCAACGATATTCGCCGTAGGAAACCCCAACTGTTGCCCCAACTGCCTCCCCCGGACCACTTCCCCCATCACCGAATAACGACGTCCCAGCATCCCCTCCACCGCCCCTAAATTCCCATCCCGCAACGCCTGCCGCACCCGCGTACTACTCACCCGCTCGCCATCCCTCATCACCGCTTCCCGCGCGACAATCTCAACTCCCTCTCGCTCGCCAAACGCACGCAACAACCCCACATCCCCTTCTCGCCCGCGACCAAATCGCCAGTCCGCTCCCATCGACAACATCCGCAAGTCTCCCGCTTCACTCAACATCCCAAGAAAATCGTCCCCACTTCGGTTCGCAAACTCACGCGAAAACTCCACCACCACCACCACATCAACCCCCATCTCACCCATCAGTCTCTCCTTGTGTTCCAAACTCGCCAAAATCCGCTTCGGCGCCCGCTCCGGAGCCAACACCCGCACCGGATGCGGTTCAAAAGTCACCACTCCTGCCAATCCTCCCTGTTCCCTCGCAGCCTCTACCACCGGCTCAATGACCGCTTGGTGCCCGATATGCACCCCGTCAAATACCCCCAAAGCCAGGAACAAAGGCTCCTCGAGGGAGCCCAGTTCATGAATGCCCATTCGTTCACGCACAGACTCGTTATCAACGAGACTGCCGATTCAGACAACTCACTAGTCCTGCAAACCTTGGATTGAGCCGCGGAATTCTAGCGTAGCGTCGATGTAGAAGCTCACATGATCCAAACGCTCCGTCCCAAATGGCGTCACCGTCAAAAGCTCAAGAGTATAATAGCCGTCCTCCGGAAAAACACCCTCCCAATCCGTCAAAAGAAACTCGTGATCCGTAGCAAAAGTCGCCGTCACATTCTTGTGTGAACCAGGAACAAGAGTCCCCTCGGTCCCAAGAACAGGAGCACCTTCATAGACATGGCAATAGATTATCGACCCCGGATACACATCATTCACCCGCATCGTCAGATCTCGCGGCGTCGAACCCACCCGCTCATCCGCTGTCACCCCTTCGATCTCTCCATCAGCAACCGGCCAAATCTGAATCTCGTCCCGCGCAATCACCACCGGATCCACCCCGTAGTCTTCAAGCGCTTGAATAAAAAAGTGCTCCTCACCCGCAGCCTTGAGCGGATTCCCTGAATCAAGAGCCGTAAGCGTAAACTCGAGCACATGATCGCCGTTGTCCGAAAGATAAGTCTCGTAGTGCACATCACTCGTCACTTCCCCGCCCGGCAAACTGTAGGAATCATTCGGATAACTCTGCGCAAATTGCTGGAACAACACCTGCCGTGCAGCCTGCTGCACATCCCCACTACCGTCATCAATCAGTCCTTCCATCTCCACGCGAACCGTAAACGGTCGATCCGCACGAGTCCGGTTTGCATTCGGATAAGGATCTTCCGTAATCACGGTCACCGTCGCTCTTGGCAAATATGCCCCGACGGTCGACTGGTCGAGCAACCACTCCCCAAAAGGATCATCCCGCAGAGTCCAAAGCTCGAAAAGAGCCCCTCCTTCCGGCACCGGATCTTGTGCAAGCTCCGTTCCCTCCGCATTCACATAAAGATCGCGCGCAATCTGACCATTCTCTTCAGTTTGAATTTGCCGTATCCAATTGACCCAGCTCTGCGCAGGCAAAAAGCTCAACAAAGCTCCAAAAATAAAAAGTGTGAGAGTTGATGATTTCATAAGGGTGAACGGGGGTTAAATTAGTTTTGCGTCGTTAAAATATCCTTCTTCTTCGGCTTCAAGACAGTGATAGGACCACCATGACGAACCGCGACCACTACCCGACCCTGGCGCTGCATCGCTTTCATCCTCTCCTCCTCAAATATCTCGTGACCCTTCGCCTGCTCCATCGTTACCTCCTGCGAAGAAAGCCAACTCTGGTTCAATCGAAGAAACTCCGGAAAGCGAACAAGCTTTCCTTTGCGCTCCGTACCCACTCGATTTCCAAACCTCTCCGGAACCATCAAAACAGCCCCCTTCGGCACAATCGTCCAATGACTGCCCGATGATAAAATCACCGAGCGCTCGATTAAACTCGCCTGCGAAGGATGCTTCATCCCCGACTTCTCCTTGGCTTTCTCAAAACCTTGATAGGCTTCCGACCGCTGCGCCCGCCTAGCCTCGAGTTCGGCACGGGAAACCGTATCAACAATCACAAACTTCTTCTTCTCTTCCTCCGCGACTGCCGTCGGCAAGCAAGCAAGAACCATCACCGCGCCCAAAAGGCACTTTGCAAAAGTGGTCATCGAAATCAGGGGGCAAGAGTTATTCAAAAGTCACCAAGACCACGAGATCCTGCATATCAAAACCCCAGTGAGTGGTGTCCGTGTGCGTCAATTCGAAGAGCAAGATCACATCACGTGGCCCAATCGAAATACGACGTTCCTCGTCCAAATATGGCGACAAGAACGACTCCACCGTAGCTTGGTGATACGAGGGAGCGTGAGTCTCCGGAACCTCTTCCCCATTTTTGAGTGCAAGCAAATTGGGAGTGTTAGAACCCGAGTAGAAAAACGTGTGCCACCAGTAACGGTTAAGATAACGACCTCCAAATTGAATCGTATCCCCTTCGTCTACCGAACGCTCAAGCACAACAACACCGGGATCAACTTCGAGATGCTTGCCCTGAAACAAGAACCCCCAGTTCCACCCCCCGTTCACCTTATACCAAAGCTGGGTATCGTAGTAGTTTCGACCATCCGATACCGCCGATCCCAAAACTCGCACCTTCATTGTCAGGTCTTGCTTCGGAATGATTTCGTTAGTCGGAGGAATCTCGACAACGTCAATGACCTCAGGATGATTAATCTCCCAATTCAAGTTGGGAAACGTCCCGGCCCGAACAAGTCGGGGACTCGCCTCAAGAGAACCTGTTGGAGGAACATCAAGAGACAGTTGGGCAGGTGAGGTCGACGCAAAGGCC
>JBCCZX010000162.1:0-6914 GCA_039186735.1 Verrucomicrobiota bacterium
ACCAACTGTTGAGAACGCTAGCTTCCTATCACGTTTATAGCCAAGTCTTTTGTTCAGCATTTGTTTCAAGGCATTAAAATTCTCAGAATGTTTCATTGAGTATTTTTCTAATTCTTTCTTAGGAGTAGCTCTAATCTCAGCATGCTTGCACAGTCCAAAATCAGTCAATTTTATATGCCCCACTTCACCCTCGCCGCCGCCCACGCCGAAAAAGCCAGCCTCCGCCACCAAGCCCTCAACTACAAAGCCCGCTGTCTCCTCCTCACCGACCAAACCCTCACCGCCACCAACGTCCTCCGACAACTCGTCAACGACCCCGACGAACCCAACAAATTCCGCAACTCCGCCAGCCTCGCCCTCGCCCACATCTCCGCCACCTCCGGCAAAGTCGCCGAAGCCTACGAACTCTACAAAAAACTCATCGCCATCGAGTCCCTCGACCCCGAATTCCTCCCCATCAAAGGCCAAGCCATCGTCCACGGCGGCATGGCCGCCATCCGCCTCGGCAAAAGCGAAGAAGGCCTCACCCTCCTCAACACCGCCCTCAAAACCCCTGGCGTCCCCGACGACTCCAAAGCCGAAGCTCAACTCACCCTCATCCAATTCGAGTTCAACAAAGACAACTTCGAACAAGTCATGAACCTCTTCCGCATCGGCCCCTTCCAAGCCGCCCGCGCCGAAACCACCGCCGGAATCCTCATGTATGCCGGCCGCTCCGCCGCCAAACTCGGCCAACACAACGCCGCCGTCGAAATGTTCATCGGCGTCGACCGCTCCCTCCCCAACACCCAACTCGCCTTCGAAGCCTCCTTCCGCAAACTCCTCTCCTTCTACGCCCTCCGCGGAACCAACCTCCCCGACCTCGCCGACTCCTTCGTCGAAATCTACCGCCGCAAACACCCCAAAAACCCCTGGATCCAACAAGCCCGCATGATGAAGGCCGAAACCTACTTCGCCTTCTCCGACTACAAAAACGCCACCCGCGCCTGGGAACAAGTCAACTTCTCCCGCCTCCCCGAAGAACTCCGCGGCAACGCCTACTTCAAAAGCGGATGGAGCCTCGTCGAAAACGAAAACTACAACTCCGCCATCGGACAACTCTCCGAATTCCTCTCCCGCTACCCCGACTCCCCCGACTACTACGCCGCCCTCGCCAAACGCGCCCAGTCCTACCTCGCCGTCGGCGACCGCATCTCCGCCCTCGCCGACTGCGAACGCATCCTCGAAAACAAACCCAAAACCCCCCTCGCCGCCTTCGCCCTCCAACTCTCCGGCCGCCTCTACCGCATCGAACGCAAGCACGACAAAATGCTCGAATGCTACCGCACCCTCCTCACCGACTACAGCAACCTCTCCCAAGACACCGTCGCCCGCGCCCACTACAAAATGGGCATCGGCCTCTTCGAAGAAGGCGACTTCGAAGAAGCCCTCAACCAACTCCACAAAGCCCGCCAACTCGTCCCCGAATACTACGAAGAATCCGCCGGCACGTACTCCGCCCTCTGCTACTACCGACTCAAACGCCCCGAAGACCTCCGCCGCACCGTGGCCCGCCTCCTCTCCATCAACCCCAAAAAACAACTCCCCCGCCGCCTCCTCATCTGGCTCGGCCTCCAAATGTACGAACAATCCGACTTCGTCTCCGCCGACCACTACCTCTCCCTCGCCGCCACCCCCTCCAACCCCAAAAAAACCGAACTCGGCATCTGGAAAGCCCTCGCCAAATCTCGCATCGAAATCCCAGGCCAAGAATTCCGCGCCCTCCCCGCCATCAACATCGTCCTCGAAAACGAATCCGACCCCTTCTGGCGCGCCGACGCCCTCCTCGACAAAGCCAACGCCCACCTCGGCACCCAACAATGGAACGACGCCGAAATCGCCGCCCACCGGGGCCTCGACCTCGACCCCCAAGGCACCATCCGCGCCGGACTCAACCTCGCCCTCGGCGACGTCTCCCTCGCCCGCGCCGACTACCGCGAAGCCGTCTCCTGCTACGTCCGCGCCGCCGAACTCTTCCTCAACGACGCCACCATCCAGCCCGAAGCCCTCCACAAAGCCGCCCTCTGCTACCAAGAACTCGGCGAACACGACTCCGCCAAAGCCTTCCGCGAACGACTCCGCCTCAACCACCCCGACTGGTCACCCGGTCGTCCCCGCATCATCCCCGGCTCCGCCAACATCCAGCCCAAACGTCTGCCCGCACCCACCAACCCACAACCAAAGAGTCCCACACCCCTTCAGCCCCTCAAACCTCTCCCCGAGGGAGTCACCCCCGTCACCTCAGACTAATCCATGCACGCCAGCGCACTCCAAGACGCCATCCGCTCCATCGTCACCCGCGACTCCCGCTTCGACCCCGATGCCTACCTCTTCCTCAAAGAAGCCCTCGACTTCACCCTCAAACGCGCCAAAGAAGAAAACGAAGACTCCCCCCGCCACGTCTCCGGCAAAGAACTCCTCATCGGCTTCCGCGACCACTCCCTCGAACAATTCGGCCCCATCGCCTTCACCGTCCTCCGCGAATGGGGCGTCCACACCTGCACCCACGTCGGCGAAATGGTCTTCCACCTCATCAACGAACAAATCTTCGGCAAACAAGACTCCGACACCCTCGAAGACTTCGCCGAAATCTTCACCTTCCACGACGCCTTCATCGCCCCCTTCCTCCCCGAACACAATCCCACCCTTCCCGCTGCTTGACCCACAGCACTCTGCGTCCACATTCTCTCCACACAAATGGCAGCCACGAACACTCCAAAAAAGACCAAACGCGTCAACGTCCGCCGACCCGAGGTCATGGAACTCGTCCAAGCCGAAGTCGAAAAACACTACCGCTCCTCCGTCGTCGAAAAACTCAAGCAAAATGGCGGCTCCCTCACCATCGGCTCCACCACCGTCATCCTCGCCAAAAAATTCGGCTTCTGCTACGGCGTCGAACGCGCCATCGACCTCGCCTACGCCGCCCGCCGCGTCTTCCCTGAACAACAACTCTACCTCATCGGCGAAATCATCCATAACCCCGAGGTCAATCGTCAACTGGCCGAAATGAACATCGTCTCCCTTCCTTGGAAGGACATGAACGAACAATACGACAAACTCACCGAAGACGACGTCGTCATCGTTCCCGCTTTCGGCGCCCCCACCTCCTTCATGGAAAAACTCGCCGAAAAGGGCTGTTACGTCATCGACACCACCTGCGGCGACGTCATGAAAGTCTGGCGCCGCGTCCGCACCTACGCCAAAGACGGCGTCACCTCCATCATCCACGGAAAAAAAGGCCACGAAGAAACTCGCGCCACCGCCTCCCGCGCCCTCGGCGACGACGGCTCCGGACACTACCTCGTCATCCTCACCCTCGCCGAAACCGATTACGTCTGCGACTACATCCGCAACGGCGGCGACCCCGAAGCCTTCCTCACCAAATTCGAAGGCGCCACCTCCCCAGGCTTCCACCCCGACAAACATCTCATCCAAGTCGGCGTCGCCAACCAAACCACCATGCTCAAATCCGAAACCGAGGAAATCCAACGCCGCGTCCGCGATGCCATCCTCGACCGCGACCAATCCCAAGACAACTACCTCGTCTTCGACACCATCTGTGGCGCCACTCAAGAACGCCAGGATGCACTCTTCGAAATGCTCCCCACCAAAATGGACGTCCTCCTCGTCGTCGGCGGCTACAACTCCTCCAACACCACCCACCTCGTCGAAATCGGCCAAGAAGAACTCCCCACCTTCTTCATCCAAGACGCCTCCTGCCTCCAATCCCTCGAAACCATCTCCCACTACGACCTCGAAGAAAGCAAAGAAATCACCGGCACCTACCCCAACAAACTCCTCGCCAACGAATCCATCACCATCGGCATCACCGCCGGTGCCTCCTGCCCCTCTAACCTCATCGAAGCCACCATCCTTCGGTCCTTCGAGCTCCGCGGCATCAGCCCCAAGCAAGTCCTCGCGGCATGACCTCCAAGCACATCCACACGTCACGCTGACCCCTTGCCCACCCATTTTTTGAACACTACCCTCCCCTTACGCGTCCAAAACCCATAATGAACCCAATCCGGCTCACCCTCTCCTTCCTCTTCCTCACCCTCAGCCTCGGCGCCCAGGAATTCCAAATCACCTCCATCGCCGCCAAAGTCAACGGCCACGCCATCACAAAAAAAGAAGTCGACTCCCTCCTCGCCCCCCGCCGCGAACTCCTCAAAACCCTCTACCCCCGCCAAGGCGAAATCTACCAACGTCGCCTCAAGGACGCCCGCGATAAAATCCTCGAAAGCCTCATCAACAACGAAATCGTCCTCTCCGAAGTCCGCGGAAAAGCCAACATCCCCGACTACGCCGTCGAACAAGAAGTCAAACGCATCGTTCGCGAAAACTTCAACGGCAAGGACGCCGAATTCAAAAAACACCTCCAAGAAACCAACCAAACCCTCCGCTCCTTCCGCGAAACACAACGCGAAAAAATCCTCGTCCAAGCCTACCGCTCCCAACAATTCGGCGACATCCCCCCTCCCACCGATTCCGAAATCAAAGCCCACTACGCCGATCGCAAACTCGCCCTCCGCGACCGCGCCAAAGACCAAGTCGACTACCAAAAAATCTTCATCCGCGCCAGCGACCCCCTCGACCCCAACATCACCCCCGAACGCCAACTCGACCTCGCCGAGAGCCTCGCTATCCAAGCCCGCGGCGAAGCCGACTTCGCCACTCTCGCCAAAGAAAACTCCGACGGCGCGTTCGCCGACAAAGGCGGCCTCTGGGAAGACGTCTCCCGCACCGACCTCCGTCTCGCCTTTGGCGACGCCATCTTCGAAGAAACCAACAACGGCGACATCATCGGCCCCCTCAAAGACCCTGCCGGCTTCACCATCGTCAAAATCATCAAACTCAAATACGGCCCCTCCCCCTCTCTCTCCACCAAAGAAACCCGCGACCGCATGAAGCAAGAAGTCGACATCAAAAAGCGCAACGACCGCTACGAAAAATGGATCAACGGCCTCAAACGCCACGCCATGATCACCCGGAACATCTAACGAATTTCATTTCGCTCCCACCGAATATCGGTTTCCCTCCCCCCGTGCTCACCGAGACCGTCACCCTCCCCCACCACCGCTACGACATCATCGTCGAAAACGGCTCCCTCACCCGCCTCGGCCAACTCCTCAAAGTCAACAACCTCACCGGCAAAGTCGCCCTCATCTCTGACTCCAACGTCGCCCCCCACTACTTCGACCCCACCCTCGCCTCCCTCAGCGAAGCCGGCTTTCAAGCCACCACTCACAGCATCCCCGCTGGCGAAGCCTCCAAATCCATGACCTGCGTCGAGCAAGTCTGCCGCGAAATGATCCAAGCCGGCCACGACCGCTCCTCCCTCCTCATCGCCCTCGGTGGGGGCGTCGTCGGCGACCTCGCCGGCTTCGTCGCCTCCACCTACTACCGCGGCATCCCCTTCGTCCAAATCCCCACCACCATCGTCTCCCAAGTCGACTCCTCCGTCGGCGGCAAAACCGGCGTCAACACCCCCGAAGGCAAAAACCTCCTCGGTGCCTTCCACCAACCCACCCTCGTCCTCATCGACCCCACCACCCTCACCTCCCTCCCCGCCCGCGAATACCGCGAAGGCTACGCCGAAGTCATCAAACACGCCGCCATCCGCGATGCCGACATGCTCGCCGACATCGAAGCCCTCGATCTCAACGCCGTCCCCCCGCCCGCCTCCCTCCTTCAACGCAACCTCGCCATCAAAGCCCGCATCGTCGAAGAAGACGAAAAAGAAACCACCGGCACTCGCGCCCTCCTCAACTTCGGCCACACCATCGGCCACGCCATCGAAGCCTCCGTCCCCTACGGCCAACTCCTCCACGGAGAAGCCATCTCCCTCGGCATCCGCGCCGCCCTCCACCTCTCCGAACACCACACCAACTGCCCCCCCGCCGACTCCCAACGCATCCTCAATCTCCTCAACAAATTCCAACTCCCCCTCCAACTCCCCGACTCCATCCCCACCGCCAGCATCCTCGAAAAAATGCAACGCGACAAAAAATTCTCCGCTGGCAAACGCACCTTCGTCCTCCTCAAACAAGCCGGCCACGCCATCACCACATCCGACGTCCCCCCCACCCTCGTCCAAGACGCCATCAACCTCCTCCGTCAGCCCGTCTCCTGACTCTTCGGCAATCCCCACAACCACCCAAAAAAGAACCCCAACGCCGACCCATGCATCGCATCCGTCGGCCAATGATAGTTCCCGTAGACACGCGACCAAGCCACCAGCGCCGCAAACCCCACACACACCCAAAACCCCTTCCGCCAACGCAACCCCAGCGCCACACAACTCGCCCACACCGCCGCCGAATGCCCACTCGGATACGCATGCCACTTCTTACTCCACGTCGGCCCCTTGAACGCATACGCCGACTCCGCCCGCCCGTCATCCACCAACCGAGGGCGCGGCCTCCCGATCAAATTCTTGCCCGTCTGCACCGCCACCCCAGCCATCGCTCCTGCCAAAAAAAACGCCAACCCCACCCGCCGCCAACGCGCACTCTTCATCGCCAACCCCACCCCAATCATCACCACCGCCCCCAACAGATTGAACCAATGAAAGTCCGCATAAGTCTTCAAGAACTTGCACACCCCCACCCACCACTCCCGCCCGAAAAACAACTCCCGCCCCTGCACCACCTGAATCAACTGCTCATCGAACCAGAAAAACGCCAAACCCGTCACCAGCCAGAACCCGAGACACCCCCACACCACCGCCTTCTTCTTCCGCCACCTCCGCGCAAACTCACCCCAAACCACCCGCCAATCCTCGCGCAACTCATTCACCACCCCCCCCCACCCCCTACCCCCCCCCCCGACAAAACCCCCAACAAACAAAAAAACCCGCGATGAGTCAAAACCCC
>JBCCZX010000163.1:0-6875 GCA_039186735.1 Verrucomicrobiota bacterium
ATCCAGCTGCCCTTCCCCCACCCGCCTCCAAAAACCCAACCCCTAAACCCAAGCTCCCTCACTCCTAGCCTCCTGTGAAGATTCTCCCTCTAAAAACTCACCTCATCCTCCCCCAAAATCTGCACCTCCGTCTCCAACTCCACCCCCCGCTCCGCCTTCGCCTCCGCCTGAATCGTCCCAATCAACTCCAGCACCTCACTCGCCGAAGCCTTCCCCTTCGGATTCACAATAAAGTTCCCATGCTCCTGCGACACCACCGACACCCCCACCGCCGTCCCCTTCAACCCCAACTCATCCACCAACTGCCCGGCTCCAACTTCCACTTCTTTCGGGTTCTTAAAAATGCACCCCGCACTCGCCTCCCGTGGCTGCGTCGTCTTCCGCTTGTGCCGCGATTCGTCTAACAACTCCTGAATCCCCTCCGCCGACGCATTCGCCTCCCCCTTGAACACCGCCCGCAACCCATAATTTCGCCGAAACTCCGGCACACTCCGATAAAACGACTCAATCTCCCCCACCGGCCGCACCCGCCTCACCCCATCCTCATCGAGAAACTCCACCTCCACCACTTGATCAAAGGTCTCAATTCCCATCGCCCCCGCATTCATCCTTAAACCACCCCCCACATTTCCCGGAATCCCCTCCATCCACTCAAAGCCCCCAATCCCTGCCTTCTGCGCAAAGCTCGCCAACTTCTTGAATCTCACCCCCGCTCCCGCCTCAATCAACCCCTCGCCCACCACCTTCAACTCCCCGAACTCTCCCTTGCTCGACGGATGAATCACCGCTCCCCGAATCCCCCCGTCCCGCACCAACAAATTCGACCCTCGCCCCACCACCCGCACCCGAACCCCCTCCACCATCAACAAAATAACCGCCTGCACCAACCCGTCAAAGGTCCGCGGCTCCAACCAAAACTGCGCCGGCCCGCCACACAACAGCGTCGTATGCCGCCTCATCGGCTCATACAATTTCACCGCTAAATCCTCCGCCTCCACCTCTCGCCGCAACTCATCCACCACCCCATAATCCCGCACAATCCGATTCCCAATCTCATGAACATTCCCAGCCCCCAACGTCATCAATAAATCCCCATTCTTCAGCGAATTACCGACGACGTGATGCGCCGTAGAAAACTCCTCCAAATACTCCCCATTCGGATTTCCTGCCGCCGCCATCGCATCCACAATCGTCTGCCCCGATATCCCCGGAATCGGATCCTCACTCGCCGCATAAATCGGCAACACATACACCTTGTCCGCCAACGCAAAGGCCGGCCCAAATTCATCCGCCATCAACTGCGTCCGCGAATACCGATGCGGTTGAAACACCACCACCAACCGCTCCGGTTCAAAATCCAGCGCCGTCTTCAAGGTCGCCGCAACCTCGGTCGGATGATGCCCGTAATCATCCACCACCCGCAGCGTCTTCGTCCGCAACTTCGTCTCAAACCGCCGCTTCGCCCCCGCAAAAGTCGACAACGCCCGCGCCACCAGCCCAAAATCTGCTCCCACCTCCAGCGACAAGGTAATTGCTGCCAAAGCATTATAAACATTATGCACCCCCGGAATCCCCAATTCCACCCGTCCCAATTCCACGCCACGATTCACCACCGTAAAGGCCACCGTCCCCTTCAAAGCCGACACCTCCACCGCCCGCACATCATTCCCCTCCTCAAAACCAAACGAAATCATCGGGCCACTTTTCTCTTCCCCCACCTCCGCACGGTAAGCCTCACAAACCTCCCGTGCACCTCGACTATCTCCACAGTAGATCGTCTTCTCCGCCGTCTGCTCCAACAAAATCCGGAACACATCCTGAATCTCCTCCAATCCTCGCTCATAATGATCGAGATGCTCAGCCTCCACATTGAGGATAATTGAATGTCTCGGCTGATAAAGCGTCAACGTTCCGTCACTCTCATCCCCCTCCGCCACCATCAACTCCCCCTCCGCATCCCAATGCGCATTCGTCCCCAACACCGGAATCTCTGCTCCCACATAATGACTCGGCTTCTCCCCAGCTTTCCGCAACACATGCGCACACATCGCCGAAGTCGTCGTCTTCCCATGGGTCCCCGACACCACCACCCCCTCCTTCGCATGCAAAATCGCCGCCAAACACTCCGCCCGACGCAAACACGGAATCCCCGCCTCCAAGGCTGCACCCAAGGCCGGATTCTCCCGACGGATCGCCGACGAATAAACCACCACTTCCACCCCCTCTACTGCCTCAGCCGAATGCGGACTCGAAAACTCCAACCCCATCTTCTTCAACCGCTCCACCTCCCCACTCGTCACCCGGTCCGACCCCGAAACCCGGTTTCCCATCTGCAGCAACAAACCCGCCAACCCACTCATCCCCGAACCCGCCACCCCGATCAAATGCACCCGCACCCCATCCGCCTCATCCTGAAATCGCTCCGTCCAATCTGCCATGCTCTGCCCCGAGTTTCCCGAACTCTCCCCTCCTCCTCAAGCGACCATCACGTGAGTTTTCGCGGAAAGTACCCCCACAGACAAATTCCACTTCTCCCCGGTCACAACCTTTCTTTTTATCTCACCAAGGGATTCCTCGGAATCCTTCTCCGCTCATCCTCTTCAGCCTCTACCTCGATTCCCTTCCGCCGCGCTTGCTCCTCCGCCAACTCCCGCTGCGCCGCCTCCAAAATTTCTCCCACCCGATCAGAGTCTTTCCCCGCCCATTGGCCTTGCGGACTCCCCTTCCCAAACTCCGCAATCCGAGCATAACCCGCCACCAACTCCTCCAAATTCTTTATCGTCTTCTTCCCCATCTCGATGCCTAGCAACCGGTGGCTCTCCCGCAACATCCGCGCCTCCCGCGCCCAATTCGGCTCCTTCTCCAAGTCCCCTCGCAACCCATCCACCTCCGCCACCATCCCCGCTGCCTTGACAAATGGTCGCTCCCGAAACTCCACCAGCCCCCACCACTTCTCAAACCCTCCGAGTTCCAAAATCTCCTCCAACTCCACCCTCAGCTCCTTTTTCTCCACCTCCTCACCATTCCGCAAACGCAACCATTCCCGCAAACCCTTTGAACCATAATCCGGAAACTCGTGTCCCAAATCCCGCCAAGCCTCCATCTCCACCTCTGCACCCAACTTCCCGAAATACATCTTCGCCCGCACCCCGAACGGATAATTCCGGTCATGACGCCCCACCCCCACAAAAACTGGCTTTCCCTTCCCGATCGGCTTCGGTGCCGCCTCCAACTGATGCATGTGCCCCGCACCCAAAATCGCTCCCCCCGCCAACCACTTCTCCTTCTGCAACAACAACCCTGTCACCCAGCCCCCTTTGCTGAACCCTGCAACATAAACCCTCGTCTCATCCAAACCCGCTCGCTTTTTCAACTCCTCCCGCACCTGCCGCAGCACCCTCACCTCCGCCTCCATTCCCGCCGGTGTCAGTTGAAAAGTCCCCCGCCGCGCATAACCCATCCCGACCACAATCCAATCCTTCTCCCCCGCATGTCCCCGCACCATCCCCGTAGTCGGTCGCCCGTTCGTCCCATGATAAAACAACACCGCCGGATAGCTTCCCCCCTCGTTCCAATCCTCCGGCAAATCCACTAACAATTCATCTCTCACTCCCTCAATCGTCAGCCGAAAATCAACGGCCTGAATCCAGCCGACCAATAACACCCACATGACCATCACCCGCCTCATCAATCCGAGTTCCCTGCAGCAATACGAAAAATCGCCCCCACGGCCTGGCTCAACTCAATTGTATCTGGAACAAAAAATAGATCCTGCCCCCCTCCCTCCGCAGCCATCAACAATGGCAAGGATCTCACCCCGTCCGGCCCATACCCTTGTCCCGTCTGCATCGCAAAAACAGGACCGAGCTTCACTGACATCCCCAGCGCAAGGTTCTCCGCCTGCTTCTTCGCATCCAGACAAGCCAACTGCACCAACTTCAACTCCTCCTCTTCCCTCGTGCTCACATCAAAACTCGAACGAATCCCCTGCACCCCCTCCAACTTCAACAAGCCTTGCATTACCCCCGCAAACATCTCCAAACCCTCCAACTTCACCGTAAAACCCTGCTCGCAATCATAACCCAAAATCTCCAACTGCCGACGCTCCTGTGTTCTGCGCACCGCCCTCTTTCTCACACTCGCCGATTCCACAGCTTTTTCTTCAATCCCCTGTTCCTTCAAAAGCTTCAAAACCCCCAGAGTTCTCTCCTCTAGCTTCTCCATCGCTTCCGCTGCTTCTTTTCCGTGCGCAAGAACCTCAAAAGCAATCTCCGCCTCATCGGGTTTGACCTTCATCTCCGCTCTCCCCGTCACCGAAATATGCGCAAACTTCACCAGCTCGGCACTCAAGCCCGTCAGCACAAACAACCAACAAAAACACACCTTCATCACCCCTCAATCTAACGACCTCCCTCCACCGACCTCCAACCAAAAAACTCCGCGTTCCTCCGTGACCTTCGTGTCTCCGTGGTTAACAACCTCTCTCAGTGACACCACTCGACAAACCACCCTCCCCCATCCCAGTCGAGACCGCCCTCGAAAACTTCCTCACCTACCTCGTCGAATCCGGCATCGAACCTTACGACCACCAGGAAAACGCCATCCTCGAACTCTTCGACGGCAAAAACGTCATCCTCAACACCCCCACCGGCTCCGGCAAATCCCTCGTCGCCACCGCCCTCCACTACAAAGGCCTCTGCACCGAACGCACCTCCTACTACACCGTCCCCATCAAAGCCCTCGCCAATGAAAAATTCCTCGCCCTTTGCAAAACCTTCGGCCCCGAAAACGTCGGCCTCGTCACCGGCGACGCCACCGTCAACCCCGACGCCCCCATCATCTGCTGCACCGCCGAAATCCTCGCCAATCTCGCCCTCCGCGACGGCGAAAACGCCCCCCTCCACGACGTCATCATCGACGAATTCCACTACTACTCCGACCACTCCCGCGGCTGGGCCTGGCAAGTCCCCCTCCTCACCCTCCCCCACTGCCGTTTCCTCCTCATGTCCGCCACCATCGGCGACCCCGACTTCTTCCTCAAAGAACTCGAAAACCTCACCAGCGCACCCACCGCCCTCATCCAATCCGACCAACGCCCCGTCCCCCTCGAATTCGAATACTCCACCACCCAACTCGAAGAAAAAATCCAAGAACTCGCCGACGCCGACCGTGCCCCCATCTACCTCGTCCACTTCACCCAACTCGCCACCGCCCGCACCGCCCAAAACCTCCTCTCCCGCAACTTCTGCACCAAAGACGAAAAGAAACAAATCACGGAAAGCCTAGTAGACGCCGACTTCCGCTCCCCCTACGGAAAAGAAGTCGCCAAACTCCTCCGCAACGGCATCGGCATCCACCACGCCGGCCTCCTCCCCAAATACCGCCTCCTCGTCGAAAAACTCACCCAACAAGGCCTCCTCAAAGTCATATGCGGCACCGACACCCTCGGCGTCGGCGTCAACGTCCCCATCCGCACCGTCGTCTTCACCCAAATCTGCAAATACGACGGCAAAGGCTCCCGCATCCTCCCTGTCCGCGACTTCAAACAAATCGCCGGACGCGCCGGACGTCGTGGCTTCGACCACATCGGCTACGTCGTCTGCCAAGCCCCCGAACACATCATCGAAAACCTCAAACTCGAAGCCAAAGCCAAGAAGGGCAAAAAAGTCGTCAAAAAATCTCCTCCCAAAAAAGGCTACGTCCACTGGGACGAACCCACCTACCGCAAACTCATCACCTCTCCTCCCGAACCCCTCCAATCCTCCTTCACCATCACCCCCTCCCTCCTCCTCCACGTCCTCTCCCGCAAAGATGCCGACGGCTGCCAAACCCTCCGCAACCTCATCGCCTCCAGCCACGAAACCGAAACCAAAAAAAAGCACCACCGCATCACCGCCCGCAAACTTTTCTTCAACCTCGTCCGCGGCAAAATCCTCGAAATCATTCGGTCCAACGACACTCCTGTCGTTGACCAACAAACAAACCAAAATCCCAATCCCACATTGCAAAAAGAAAATCTGCGTCCATCTGCGGAAATCTGCGGTTCAACATACAACAACACAGAAACCTCTGCGAATCCTCCGCACCTCTGCGCCTCTGCGTCAAAAAAACCAACCAAAATCCGCCTCCACATCGACCTCCAGCACGACTTCTCCCTCAACCAGGCCCTCGCCCTCTACCTCCTCGACACCCTCCCCCAACTCGATCAAGAACACCCCGAATACCCTGCCCACGTCTTCTCCCTCATCGAATCCATCCTCGAAAACCCCGACCAAATCCTCCGCCAACAAATCAACCGCGCCAAAGACGAAGCCATGGCCGAAATGAAGGAAGACGGCCTCAACTACGACCAGCGCATGGAAGAACTCGAGAAAATCGAATACCCCAAACCCCTCGCCGACTTCATCTACGACACCTACAACACCTACCTCGCCTCCCACCCCTACCTCAAATCCGAACCCATTCGCCCCAAATCCATCGCCCGCGAAATCTACGACACCTACAGTAGCTTTGAAGACTACATCAAAACCTACAAACTCGAAAAATCCGAAGCCGTCCTCCTCCGCCACCTCTCCGAAGTCTACAAAGTCCTCTCCCAAACCATCCCCCCCGCCTTCAAAACCGAAGATCTTCAAGACGCCGAAACCCACCTCGAAACCCTCGTCCGCCAAACCGACTCCTCCCTCCTCGACGAATGGCAATCCCTCTCCGACCTCAACGGTAGGGCGGACCGGCTCGGTCCGCCGTCAACGAAGCCTATAAACTCAAAAACAACCGAAGTGTACTCTCCCCACCAACAAATCTGGACCTTCCTCAAACACATCTCCCGCCACGACTACAACACCGCCCTCGACCACATCGCCCCCCACGACCAC
>JBCCZX010000164.1:0-6870 GCA_039186735.1 Verrucomicrobiota bacterium
AACAAGCCAGTTTTCATAAATAATTCATAAGATGGATCTTAACCAAACAACCCAAAACCCGCCTCTCGCCAAAAACTCTTTTCCTGTCTAAGCTCTCAGCGACGCATGACCTGGCACTCCTCCGACACTTGGATCGCAATCACCGGCGCTCTCATCGCCGCCGCTTGCGCCCTGCCCGGCTGCTTCCTCGTCCTCCGCAAGATGTCCATGATGGGCGACGCCATCTCTCACGCGGTTCTCCCCGGCCTCGCCATCGCTTTTCTCCTCACCGGCACCCGTGCCAGCCTTCCGATGTTCCTCGCCGCTGCCGCCACCGGAGTCCTCACCGCCGTCTTCACCCAATGGATAGCCAAGTTCGGAAATGTTGATCGCGGGGCCGCCATGGGAATTGTCTTCACCACATTGTTCGCGGTTGGCCTCCTCCTCATTGTCCAAGCCGCCGACCACGTCGAACTCGACCCCGGCTGCGTTCTCTACGGCGCCATCGAATTCATCCCTCTTGATACCATCTCCCTCGGCACCCTCGCAATCCCTCGCGCCACTCTCGTTTCCAGCGGTGTTCTCCTCCTCAACCTCATCCTCATCATCGCCTTCTTCAAGGAATTCCGCCTCTCCGCCTTCGACCCCAATCTCGCCGACACCCTCGGCTTCAACTCCCAATTCCTCCACTACCTCCTCATGACCATGGTCGCCGTCACCACCGTTGCCGCCTTCGAAGCCGTCGGCTCCATCATCGTCATCGCCATGCTCATCGTCCCCCCCGCTACCGCCCTCCTCCTCACTCGTCGCCTCGTCCCCGTCCTCCTTCTCGCCACTCTCTTCGCCATCGCCAGCGCCGTCCTCGGCCACTGGTCCGCCATCGCCATTCCAGCCGCCTTCAACCTCCCTTCCACCAATACGTCCGGCATGATTGCCACCGCCGCCGGCTTCCTCTTTCTCCTCATCTGGATCACCACACTCCTCAAAAAATCCTCCTCGAAACTCCAAGAACCCGACCCTCCCACCCCTCTTCCTACGGAATAAACTTCCCCCCACCCAAATCGCTCTTCTACCTTCCCCGGCGATGAAACACTGGCTCCGATACGCACTCCTTCTCCCCCTTATCCCCAACCTCCCGGCCGAATTCAACGCCTACCAAGACCCCTTCCTCAACGCCCTCAACCGCCTCCCCGCTCGCGCTTCCCTCTACTCCTTCTCTGACCCTGAAAAAGCCAAATCCCACGACCGCGAACAATCCGGCCGCTTCGCCTCTCTCAACGGCGACTGGAACTTCACCTTCTACCCCAAGCCCGCCGACGTTCCCAACACCATCGGCACCGCCAAATTCACACCCGAATGGACCACCATCGATGTCCCTTCCAACTGGGAAATGCGTGGCCACGGCACCCCCATCTACACCAACTCCACCTACCCCTTCGAAAACAATCCCCCCTTCATCAACGCCCACGACAACCCCGTCGGCATCTACCAACGGTCCTTTGACCTCCCCCCCTCCTTCACCGACCAACAAGTGATCCTCCACTTCGGCGGCGTCACCTCCGCCTACCGCGTCTGGATCAACGACACCTTCGTCGGCTACGCCGAAGACTCTCGCCTCTCCTCCGAATTCGACATCACCAAGCACCTCAAACCCTCCGACAACAAACTCACCGTCCAAGTCTGGCGCTGGTCAGATGGCTCCTACCTCGAGGACCAGGACCACTGGCGGATGTCCGGTATCCACCGCGAAGTCCTTCTTCTCGCTCGCCCAAAAATCGGTATCGAAGACTTTGCCTACCAAACTCATCGTAAAAAAGACAACACCTGGACTCTCGACCTCCGCCCGAACCTCCGCAACGTCAATAAGAACAACTGGAAAGACCTCGTTTTCCACTCCCAACTCCTCGATGCCGAAAACAAAGAAGTCCTCAATCACAAACTCAAGGCACAAACCATCGCCAGCGAATTCTACCCCCAACGCGAAAACAATCCCTTCGGAAACCTCATCTCTCTCACGGTCGAAAACCCCAAACTCTGGTCCGCCGAACACCCCCATCTCTACACCCTCCTCATCTCTCTCCGCCAAGGGAACACCATCCTCGAGACCATTCCCGTCCGCGTCGGCTTCCGCGAAGTCACCGTCGGCGAACAAGGACAAATGCTCGTCAACGGCGTGCGCGTTCTCCTCTACGGCGTCAACCGACACGACCACTCGGCCACCAACGGAAAGACCGTCTCCCGCGACGACATGCTCAAGGACGTCCTCACCATGAAGCGCTTCAACATCAATGCCGTCCGTACGGCTCACTACCCCAATGACCCCCACTTTTACGACCTCTGCGACATCTACGGCCTCTACGTCGTCGACGAAGCCAATGTCGAAACCCACGGCGTTCGCGGTTTCCTCACCAACCAACCCGAATGGTCCAACTCCTTCCTCGAACGCGGAGTCCGTATGATCGAACGCGACAAAAACCACCCCTCAATCATCTCCTGGTCCCTTGGTAACGAATCCGGTCAAGGTCCCAACCACGCAGCCATGGCCTCCTGGATGAAAGAAAAGGACACCACTCGTCTCATTCAATACGAGGGCGCTTCCTCCATCGTCGACCATCCTGACTACGTTTCTACTAAAAACAAAGAAATCTACACCGAAGACAAACGCTACTACGGAAACCCTCATGACCCGGAATGGGTCGACATGATTTCCCGCATGTATCCCTCCATCGCCCAGACCAAACTCATGCTTACCAACCCCGGAAACCAGAGCCGCCCCATTGTCCTGTGCGAATACTCCCACGCCATGGGCAACTCACTCGGCAACTTCGCCGAATACTGGGACCTCTTCCGCTCGGAACCTCAAATCGCTGGTGGCTTCGTCTGGGATTACCGCGACCAAGGTGTCTGGAAAACCACCCCGGATGGCCGCAAATTCCTCGCTTACGGCGGCGACTTCGGCGACACCCCCAACGACAAAAACTTCTGCATCAATGGCGTCGTCGACTCTGAAGGCAACCCCAAACCCGCCACCTGGGAACTCAAAAAAGCCCACCAACCCATCGCTACCAAATGGCAGGAAGGCCGTCTTTCAGTCCACAGCCGCTACTTTTTCACCGACCTCACACACCTCATCGCCACCCACGAATTCCTCGTCAATGGCAGCGTCGTCTCCACTTCTACCCTCGATATCCCTGACACCCCCCCAGGTGCCACATCCACTATTCCTCAGCCAGCCCCCCAAGTTCCCCCCGGCGAACTCGTCGCCCGCGTGATCTGGACCCTGAAAGACAAAACCTCCTGGGCTCCCGCCGGACACGTCGTCGCCTTCGACGAACACATACTCAAACCCATCACCCCAGAAACTCACGATTTCGAAAACCCCCTCGAGCTCACCACCGCTCAAACCGATGCCCACTTCACCCTCTCCGCTGGCAACTCGACTTACCAAATCTCCCGCGAAACGGGCTTCATCACTTCCATCAAACGCAACCAGATCGAAATCCTCTCCTCCCCCCTCAAACCGAACTTCTGGCGTGCCTGGACCGACAACGACCGCCAAACCACCGACGTCTCCAAGCTCCCCACCCGCCCTCAGTTCCCATGGAAATCGGCACTTGAGAACGCCGAACTCCAACAGGTCGCTCTCAAACATCGTAACGCCAACGCCCTCTGGAACCTCCCCACCGTCTCCGCCAAACTCCTCGCCGTCTACACGGTCCTCCCCGACGGTCGTCTCGACGTCAAACTCACCCTCCTCCGCGAAAATCTCGAAGCCCTTCTCCCACGCTTCGGCGTCACTGCAGGAATCAACAAAAACTACTTTCTCGCCGAATTCTACGGTCGTGGCAGTAGAGAAACCCAATGGGACCGCAAATCCGGAACCCCCCTCCAATTCTCGAAAGGCCCCATCGCTGCACTCCGTTACGACTACGTCCGCCCTCAGGAATCCGGCTCACGTGCCGACACGCGTTTCCTCACCCTCAACGGCAGCGAAGTCCCCTCCATCACTTTCCGCGGCCTTCCCCACTTCGACTTTTCCCTCTGGCCTTACACTCAAGAAAACCTCGAAGCTGCCGCTCACCCCACCGACCTCAAGGACGCCGGCTACTGGACCCTCCACCTCGACAAACGCCAAATGGGCGTCGGCGGTGACAACTCCTGGACCGCAAAAGCCCTCCCCCTCCCCCAATATCGACTCGAATCTTTCGGCAAGACCCTCGACTTCCGCTTCACCTTCTAGACTAGCTCAGAATCTCCTTCACCACATGACCGTGCACATCGGTCAACCTCATGTCCCGCCCACCAAACCGGAAAGTACTCTTCTCGTGATCCACCCCGAGCAAGTGCAACATCGTCGCATGCAAATCATGCATCTCTAACCGATTCTCAATGGCCTTGTAACCAAACTCATCCGTCGCCCCGTACGACACCCCGCCCTTCACCCCTCCACCCGCCATCCAAACCGTAAAGCCAAACGGATTGTGGTCCCGGCCATTCGAACCCTGTGCAAACGGAGTCCGCCCGAATTCCCCGGCCCACACCACCAAAGTCTCCTCCAACATCCCACGTCCTTCCAAATCCTCGAGCAACGCCGCAATCGGCTGGTCAACAGCCCGGCAATTCCGTTCGTGACCCTCAATCAGCTTATCATGCTGGTCCCAGCGGTCTCCTCCCACCCGCGGGCAAGTCAGCTCCACGAACCTCACCCCCTTCTCGACCAATCGCCGTGCCGCCAAACACTGCCGCCCAAAAACCCGTGTCCCCTCAAACTCCTCCTCCAGACCATACAGCTTCTTCGTCAACTCCGACTCCCCGCTCAAATCCATCAACTCCGGCACCTCCGCCTGCATCCGGTAGGCCGTCTCATAATTCGCAATCGCCGCGTCCACCTGCACATCCCCTCCAAAATCCCCCCGCGCCATCTCGTCCAAAGTCCGCAAGGCCCGCAACTTCCGCACCTGTAATACATCCTCCTCCCGCGCCTTGATATTTGCCACCGGCTCCGCAGTCGGCTTGAAAATCGACCCCTGATACGTCGCCGGCAAAAACCCCGAATTAAAATTATCCAAACCTCCCGGCGGAATCAGCCCCCCGTTCAATACCACAAACCCCGGCAAATTCTGGTTACTACTACCCAGACCGTATCCCAACCATGCCCCCATACTCGGCCGCCCCTGCAAACCCGAACCCGTGTGCAAGAAATAGTTCGCCGCCGTGTGCTCCGAAAACTTCGATGTCAGCGACTTCACCATCGCCAACTTGTCCACCTGCTTTGCCACATGGGGAAACAAACTGCTCACCCAATGCCCACACTCCCCATGCCGCTGAAACTCCCACCGCGACCCCATCACCCTCCCCACATTATCAAACTGTGTCGGCTCCAGCTGACCCATCACCTCCGTCGCATTCCGCCCACTGAATTTTTCTAAAACTGGCTTGTAATCAAAGGTATCCACCTGCGAAGGACCTCCGTCCATGTACAAAAAAATCACCCTCTTCGCCTTTGCCGGAAAGTGCCGCCCCTGCAACTCCTCGCCTCTCACCTGCTCCCCCAGCAAAGTCGCCAAGGCCACCGCCCCAATCCCATGCGCCCCCTCCTGCAACATCTGCCGCCGCGTCAAAGGCCTCGAAGTATAACGTCCACAATGCATCAGTTCAGATAAATAAATTCCTTCGCGTTCATCACCACATGGCAGAAGTCCGCCCACAACCCCGCATCGTCCACCTCGCATCGCCGCAACTCCTGCTGCTCCCGGAGAAACTCTCCCAAAGCCTCTCGCTCCTCCTCACTCGGTTCCCGCGAAAACGCCTCCAAATACGCCCGCTCAATTCGCTCCTCCGTAGACCCTAGCTTCAACAACCTCTTCCCCCAGCGCTTCGCCTCTCCAATCACAAAGGGATCATTCATCAAAGCCAGCGACTGCGCCGGCACATTGGACTGGTTCCTTCGCCCCATCGTCGAAAACGGAATCGGGTAATCAAAAGCCAACTGGAACGGCGACAAAAAATTCCGCTTCGTCGCCAAATACACACTCCGCCGCCCATCCCCGTCCAAGGGCCCACTCTTTGGCTTCCCCCGCCCCTCCATGAACGAGGTCAAATGCACCGGCACACTCACTCCCCCCATCTCTCGATTCAACCTTCCCGACACCGCCAAAATTCCGTCCCGAATCGCCTCCGCCCCCAACCGCCTCACCCGGAACTTGTGCAAATACACATTCCCCTCATCCTCCCGCGCCACCATTTCCGCCTCATTCTCGCCCACACACGACATCCGGTACGTCCGCGACAACACCAACTCCCGCAACATCGCCTTTGTCGACCAATCCTTCCGCACCAAATCCCGCGCCAACCAATCCAGCAACTCGGGATGAGTCGGCTTCTCCCCCATCACCCCAAAGTCATCCACCGTCGCCACGATCCCCCGGCCAAACAAATGATGCCACAAACGGTTCACCCACACCCGCGAAGTCAACGGATGATCCGGTCGCACCAGACTCTGCGCCCACTCCAGACGCCCGCTGCCTTCACCCCCCACTCGAGTCCCGCCCAACGCCGTCAGCCCCCGCCTCGGCACCTCCTCTCCAAAACTCCGCGCTCCCCCGCGCACATGCACAAAGTCATTCTCCGCCTCCCCATCCCGCATTGCCAACACCCAGTTCGAGCCGCCCAAGCCCTGCCGCAGACTCTTCGCCTCCTCAAAAAATGGACTCAACTCAGCCCTCTCCCCCTCTTCCACCTGCACCAAATCACTCCCCCGGGGTTTCTCGTAGCCCACCCAATCCACCGCCACAAACCCCTCTCCTCGATCCACGATCTCAATCTGAACCCGATGCCCCACATACTTCCTCAAATCCCTCCCAATCGTCTTCCACCGAAACCGTCCCTCCG